>JAUHWJ010000444.1 GCA_030424705.1 Alphaproteobacteria bacterium
GTCAAGCCGCCAGGCCGTCATGTCGAAATCCGGGTCGTCGCCCCAGAAGGGGACGTTGAGGAGCGTCCCGTCCTCGTTCCAGACCCATTGGTGATAGGGGCAGCGGATGGTGGCGCAGCGCCCCGTTCCCTCCGGCAGGAGGCGCGCGCCGCGATGGCGGCAGACATTGCGGAAGGCGCGGAGCCCCTCCCGCGTCCGGATCGCGAAGACCTTCCGCCCCGCGATCTCCGTCGCGACATAGGCGCCCCGCTCTTCGAGCCGGGAGGCGGGGCCGAGGAGCTGCCATGTCCGCCCGAAGATGCGCTCGGCGTCCGCGGCGTGGATTTCGGGCGAGGTGTAGTTGACGGGCGGGAGATTCAGCATGGGCGGCTCCGGGCGTTTTGCCGGGAGCGTCGGCGGAATCGGGGCGCGCCGCAAGCGGGGCGGCCGCATTCCTCGCCTACGGCCTCGACAGGCATCTCTCCGGTGGAGAGATGCCGAGGCCGTTCGGCCGGAGCCCTGCGGAGGCCGAGGGGCGCCAAGCCTTCCCGAGCGTCGAAGATCAGATCGTGACCGCCGCGGTGGGCGCGGACTCGCGCCCGCCGGGGGGCGGCGGGCGCGGGCTGATCCGCCGCGGGTCGGATCAGCCGGGCGCGTGCGGCGCCCGTTCCAAACAAAACCAACGATTGGACCCAACGCCCTGCAGTTCCCCCGCCCTTGCGCCGCGCCGCGCCGCGATGTTCCATGCGCGCCGAACATGGAGGCCGGAATGGGACGGATCGAAAAGACCACATCGAGCCACTGGGGCGCGTTCCGCATCACGGCGGAGAACGGCCGCCTCGTCTCCGCCGCGCCCTTTGCGGACGATCCGGACCCTTCCCCGATCTGCCTCTCCGTCCCCGCCGCCGTGCATCACGAGAAGCGCGTGGCGCGGCCGAGCGTGCGGCGCGGCTGGCTCGAAGGCGGGCCGGGCCGGGCGCGGGAGAAGCGCGGGGCGGACGAGTTCGTCGCCCTGCCCTGGGACGAGGCGCTGGACCTTGCGGCGGCGGAGATCGACCGCGTGCGGCGGGAGCACGGGAACGGCGCTATCTATGGCGGCTCCTACGGCTGGGGCAGCGCCGGGCGCTTCCACCATGCGCAGAGCCAGGTGCACCGCTTCCTCAACTGCGCCGGCGGCTACGTCGCCTCCTTCGCCAGCTATTCGACGGGCTGCGCGCAATCCATCATGCCGCATGTGCTCGGCATGGACTTCCTCCAGTTCAGCTATGGCGAGCAGACCTCCTGGAGCCAGATCGCGCGGGAGACGGAGACGCTCGTCATGTTCGGGGGGATCGGGCGCAAGAACGCGCAGGTCTCCATGGGCGGGGTGACGCGGCATTCCGTCGGCCCTTCGCTCGAGGCGATGCGGGCACGGGGCGCCGCGCTCGTCAACATCTCCCCGCTGCGGACGGACGGATGGGAGGGCTCCGAATGGATGCCCGTCCGCCCCGGGACCGACACGGCGCTGATGCTCGGCCTCGCCTTCACGCTGGAAGAGGAAGGATTGGCGGACCACGCCTTCCTTGCCCGCTGCGCGGAAGGATGGGGGCGGTTCCGCCCCTACCTCATGGGCGAGGCGGACGGGGTGGCGAAGTCGCCGGAATGGGCGGAGCCCCTGACAGGGATCGCGGCGGGGGACATCCGCGCCCTTGCACGCCGCATGGCGGGGACGCGCTGCTTCATCTCCGTCGCCTGGGCGCTCCAGCGCCAGCGCCACGGCGAGCAGCCCTTCTGGATGGCGACCGTCCTCGCCGCGATGCTCGGGCAGATCGGGCTGAAGGGCGGCGGCATCGGCTATGGCTACGGCTCCATTGGCGGGGTCGGGACGCCGGTGAAGCGGCTCGGCGGGCTCGCCCTGCCGCAGGGGCGCAACCCGGTGCAGGCCGTCATCCCCGTCGCCCGGGTGGCGGACATGCTGCTGAACCCCGGCGCGGACTACGATTTCAACGGGGAGCGGCGGACCTACCCCGACATCCGGCTCGTGATGTGGAGCGGCGGCAACCCCTTCCACCATCATCAGGATCTCAACCGCCTCGAAGAAGCCTTCCGCCGGCCCGACACGGTGATCGTGACCGAGCCCTGGTGGACGGCGACGGCGCTCCGCGCCGACATCGTCTTCCCCGCCACCACGCCCTATGAGCGGGAGGATATCGGCCGCGCCTTCTCCGACCCGTTCCTCTTCCACATGCCGAAGATGATCGAGCCGGTGGGCGAGGCGCGGGATGATTACGCCATCTTCTCAGGACTCGCCGAACGGCTCGGTTGCGGCGCGGCCTTCACGGAGGGGCGGAGCGCGGGGGAATGGATCACCCATCTCTATGACCGGTTCCGCCAGGGCTGCGCCGAGGCGGGGCTGGAGACGCCCTCGCTCGACGAGCTGAAAGCGCGGAACTTCGTTGAGCTGCCCATCGAGGGCGAGGCCTTCGAGCGCACCTGCCTCGCCGCCTTCCGGAATGATCCCGAGGCCGCGCCGCTCGGCACACCTTCGGGGAGAATCGAGATCTTTTCGGAGCGGATCGCCGGCTTCGGCTATGACGATTGCCCCGGCCATCCGACCTGGTTCCCGCCCGAAGCGGACGCGGCGCATCCGCTCCGCCTCGTCTCGCCGCAGCCAATGGACAAGCTCCACAGCCAGCTCGAATGCGCGCTGGAGGACGAGCCGGGCGCCCGCCCCGCCCCGCTCTCGATCCACCCGGAAGATGCGGCGGCGCGCGGGCTGGAGGACGGGGCCCTCGCCCGCGTCTTCAACGCCCGCGGCGCCTGCCGCGCCCGCGTGCGGGTGACGGAGACTGTGCTCCGCGGCGTCGTCGCGCTGCCGACCGGCGCGTGGTTCGACAAGGCCGAGGACGGAACGGACCTTCAGGGCAACCCGAACGTGCTGACGGAAGATCGCGGGACATCGCGGCTCGGCCAGGGGACGAGCGCGCATACGGCGTGGGTGGAGGTGGAGGCGGGGTGAATGGGGGCTTTCAGGCCTTGAGGAACAACGAGAAGCAATCGAGGGCCGGCTCGCCGGCCCAGTCGACCACACGGGATTTCTGAACTTTGAGGCCTTCCTTGGCGCAATAGTGTTCGAAGAGCTCCTTCGTCATGAAGTTGCGGCCGCGAACATGTCGCTTAAGGTC
>JAUHWJ010000445.1 GCA_030424705.1 Alphaproteobacteria bacterium
AACGCGCTCCCGGCGGAACGGGGAGCCGCCGGACGAGATCGGGGCTCATCACGCCGAAGATCGGGTTCGCCTCCAGTTCGGCGAGGATCTCCGGCGTCGCGAAGAGCTCGAACGCCGTCTTCTCCCGCAGCGTCAGGAGCCCGGCGACATGATCGACGTCACCATTCGTCAACGCGACAGCGACTAGCGGCGAGCCGCGCAATTCCCTGGGCCATAGCGAGGGGACCGCCGCCAACTGGGCGCGAATGTCCGGCGAGGCGTTTACGACCAGCCAACGCTCTCCGTCCCCGGTCGCGGCGATCGAGGATTGTGTGAGCGGGGCGATCCGCCCCGCCCGCGCATCCGTGCAATTGCCGCATCCGCAATTCCACTGCGGAACGCCCCCGCCCGCGGCGGCGCCCAGAACCCGCAGTTTCACGACGAGAGTCGTCGCGTCAGATCGAATCGTCTCCGCGACGCTCGTCTTCCGCCGGCGCGTACATGTTGATCTCCATGCCGCAGTTCATTTCCTTCGCCTTGGGCGCGCTCCAGAGCATGTGCGTTTCCTTCCCTTATCGTTGCAGGCCGCGTCGAGCACGCGTCCATAGATTGCATGATGACTCCGAAACGCGCCGCGCGCAATAAGACCAAGGGCCAGCATCGTGGCGCCAAAGTCCTGTGGCGGAGCGAGCGTCACCGGCCTAGCGTCTCGGGATGCGCGCCCTCATCGTCGCCCTCTGCTGCCTCTGGGCCGGCCTCGCCGCCGCCGCGCCGATGGAGCGCGAGGCGCTCGCCGCGCTCGTCGTCCCGCCCTATTCGCTCGGCGAGCGGATCAACGACAAGGGCGTCCATCAGCTTCTGAACTCCGGCGGCGCCGAGGCCGGCTTCGTGTTCGAGACGGAGCCGCTCGCGCCGCTGCCTGGCTTCTCCGGCGCGCCCATCAACGTGCTGGTGACGCTCGACCTCGAAGGCGTATTCATCGACGTGCGGCTGATCTCCCATAACGAGCCGATCTTCGTCTCCGGCCTCGGCGAGGCGCCGTTCCGCAAGTTCTTCGAGCAATATCGCGGGCTCTCGCTGGCCTCCTCGCTTGTCGTAGGCACGCCCTACGGCGAAGGAGAGGCCGGGAGCGCGCTCGTCTATCTCGACGGCGTGACGAAGGCGACCGCCTCCGTCCGCATCGCGCATGAGAGCGTGCTCGCCGCCGCGCTCGCCGTGGCGCGGGAGAAGATGGGCGGCGTCGCGCTCGGCCCGCCGGCGCGGCCGGATCCGGCGGTGGAAGAGGCGTTGGACTGGAACGATCTCGTCGAGCAAGGGATCGCGACGCGGCGGATCGTGACCAACGCGGAATTGCAGGAGGCCTTCGCAGGCACAGTCTGGTTCGATGACGACCCGGAGGCGCTGGAGGATCCGGAAGGCGTCTATCTCGATCTCTGGATCGTCGATCTCGGCCCGCCCTCCGTCGCCCGCGCCGCGCTGGCGCCGGAAACCTTCCGGGCGCTTCAGGGTTTCCTCGCGATCGCCGACCATGACGAGCCGATCCTCGTGATCGACGCCGGGCGGCACGGGCTCGTCTCGGAGGACTTCGTCCGGAACACGGCGCCGGACAGGCTCTCCGCCCATCAGGGCGGCTTTCCGGTGGCCCTGCGCGATGCGGACCTGATCGTCGAGCTTGCGCCCGGCGCGCCGGAGGGCGCCGCGATGATCCTCCGCACGGACCGCCGCCTCGGCTTCGACCCGACCGCGGAATGGACGCTGGAGGCGATTGCGGTGCGGGAGCACGGTATGTTCCGGCCCGAGATCGGAACCGCCGCCTTCGCCGCCGTCCATGCCGCGCCGGAGCGGTTCTTCATCCGCCCGGAGGCGGTGCAGCCCGCCCCGGCCTGGGCGGAGGCGCTGCGCGGGCGGGCGGCGGACATGGTCGCGCTCGGCGCCGTCCTCGCGCTTCTCTTCGGCGTCATGGCGGGGGCGATGCGGCGCTTCGCGGCCCTGCCCGCCTTCGAACCGGCGCGCCTCGCCGCGCTCGCGGCGATGACGGCCTTCATCGGCTACTGGGGGCAAGGCCAGCTCTCCATCGTCACCCCGCTCGCCGCGCTGGCGGCGCTGAATGCGGGGGGGAGCCTCGAATTCCTGCTCTACGATCCCTTCTCGCTCCTGATATGGGCGGCGGTGATCGTCAGTTTCGTCCTCTGGGGCCGCGGTCTCTTTTGCGGCTGGCTCTGCCCGTTCGGCGCGCTGCAGGAATTCGCGGCGAAGGCGGGGCGGCTACTCCGGCTTCCGCAGATCCGGCCCTCCCCGCGTTGGGACCGACGGCTCAAGAGCCTGAAATACGTCCTGCTCGGCGGCCTCGTCGCCGTCGCCCTCCTCGCGCCGGAGCGGATCGACCTCGTGGCGGAGGTAGAGCCGTTCAAGACGGCGATCACCGTCCATTTTCAGCGGGAATGGTGGTTCGTCGCCTACGCCGTCTTCTGGCTCGGCCTCTCCATGGTCCTTTTCAAGGGCTTCTGCCGCTACGTGTGCCCGCTCGGCGCGCTGATGGCGGTCGGCGGGCTCCTGCGCGGTCGGGACTGGATCGCCCGTCGTGTCGAATGCGGCTCCCCCTGTCAGCTCTGCCGGGTCAAGTGCGCCTATGGCGCGATCCGGGAGACGGGCAGGATCGACTATTCCGAGTGCTTCCAGTGCCTCGACTGCGTGAAGATTCATGACGACCGGGCGCAATGCGTGCCGCTCGTCCTCGCCGCCAAGGGGCGTTCGCTCGCGCCCCGCCCGCCGCGGTTGACGCCGGCGGCGGCGGAATGAACCGGCGGCGCTTCATCGCGCTCGCCGGCGCACTTGCGCTCGCCGGACCGTCGGCCAATGCGGAAACGACGCGCTGGCGCGGCGTCGCGCTCGGCGCCGACGCGTCGATCACGATCCGCGGTCCGAAGGCCGAGGCGGAGCCCGCGATCAAGGCCGCGCGCGCCGCAATCCGCCGGGCGGAGGCGCTCTTCAGCCTCCATGACACCGAAAGCGCGCTCGCCCGCCTCAACCGGGACGGCGCGCTGGCCAACCCGCCTGCCGAGCTTTCCGCCCTCCTCGCCCTCTCGGGCCGCCTGCACGAGGCGACGGGCGGCCGCTTCGACCCGACGGTCCAGCCGCTCTGGCGGGCGCTGGCGGCCGGC
>JAUHWJ010000446.1 GCA_030424705.1 Alphaproteobacteria bacterium
TAGGCGGTCGCGATATGGCCGTGGCGGGCGATGTCCTCGTAGAGCTTCACATGCATCAGCCCGTATTCCTCGAGGGCGTGCATCTTCCGCGTCTCTGTCTCCCGCGGCTCCAGAAAGCGCAGCGGCTCCGGGATCGGCACCTGATAGACAAGGATCTGGTCCTCCGTCAGCGCCCGCTCCGGGATGCGGTGGCGGGTCTGGATCACCGTCGCCTCCGCCGTCCGCTCCGTCGTCGCCACGCCCGCCGTCTTCTCGAAGAACTTGCGGATGGAGACGGCGTTGGTCGTGTCGTCCGCCCCCTGGTCGATCACCTTGAAGACGTCCTCGGGCGTCATGCAGGCGGCGGAGACCTGCACGCCGCCCGTGCCCCAGCCATAGGGCATCGGCATCTCGCGGGAGGCGAAGGGCACCTGATAGCCGGGGATCGCCAGCGCCTTCAGCAGGGCGCGGCGGATCATCCGCTTGGTCTGCTCGTCCAGATATGCGAAGTTGTAGTCGTTCATCGCCGATCCCCGTTCCCCGAAGGGAGGCTGAAATGAAGCTCGTCCTGATCGTCCTCATGGCCGCAGCAGCGGTCCTGCTCCTCGCAAGGCTCCGCCCGCGCGGCGGCGATGCCGGAGGCCGCCGCGCCCCCGCGCCGATCCCGCTCCCGAAGGACGACCGTCCCGCCCGCCGGCCGGAGCGGGAGAAGATCGACTAGGCTCACTCCGCCGCCTCCCGCATCGCATCCGCCCGGATCTTCCGGATCAGCTCCAGCTCCGACTGGAAATCGACGTAATGCGGGAGCTTGATATGCTCCACGAAGCCCGTCCCCTGAATGTTGTCGGAATGGTAGAGGACGAATTCCTCATCCTGCGCCGGGGCGCCCACATTCTCCTCGCCCAGCTCGCGCCAGCGCAGCGCCCGGTCCACCAGCGCCATTGAGATCGCCTTGCGCTCCGACTGGCCGAAGACGAGCCCGTAGCCGCGCGTGAATTGCGGCGGCTCGGTCTTCGATCCGGCGAACTGGTTCACCGTCTCACATTCGGTCACCATCACCTCCGCCACCTCGATGGCGAAGCCCAGCTCCGGAATGTCCAGCTCCACCGCCACCATCCCGATCCGCAATTCGCCGACGAAGGGGTGGTTCCGCCCGTAGCCGCGCTGCGTCGAATAGGCCATGCCGAGCATGAAGCCCTCATCCCCCCGCGTCAGCGCCTGCAGCCGCAGCGGGCGGGAGGCGGGCAGCTCCAGCGGCTGTCGCGTCAGGTCCGGCGGCGTCTCCTCCGTCGGCGCCTCCTGCTGGATCAGCCCATCCTTCCCCAGAAAGTCGAGGATATGCGGCGTCGCCTCCGCCCGCGCCGCCGCCTCGCGCGCGACGGGCGGCTCCCCCTCGGCGGCGAGCGCGAAGTCGATCAGCCGGTGGGTGTAGTCGAAGGTCGGGCCCAGCACCTGCCCGCCCGGCGCATCCTTGAACGTGGCGGAGACGCGTCGGATCGGGCGCATCCGCGCCGTGTCCACTGGCCGCGCCGCCCCGAAGCGGGGCAGGGTGGTGCGATAGGCGCGGACGAGGAAGATCGCCTCGATCAGGTCCCCCCGCGCCTGCTTGATCGCGAGCGCGGCGAGCTCTTCGTCATAGAGCGAACCCTCCGCCATCACCCGCGCGACGGCGAGCGAAAGCTGCTCGCGCACCTGATCGGGCGAGAGCGCAGGAACCGAAGGGTCCCCCCGCCGCGCCTCGGCGAGCCAGCCATGCGCGGCCTCGATCGCCGCCTCCCCGCCCTTGACCGCGACATACATCAGCCCGCCTCCACGCGCGTCGTGCGCGGCAGGGCGGCGAGCCGGTCCCCCGCGCAAAGGTAGAAGTCGAGCCCGAGCGGGAAGAGCGCCGCATTGGCCCGGAAGGCGTCGATTTCGGGGAGCGAAAGCCGCGCCTCCCGCTCGATCCCCGGCCCGGTCAGCCGCGCGCCCGCAGGCTCCAGCGCTTCCCTCTCGACGATCAGCGTCGCCGACCGGTCCGGATATTCCGCCGTCCCGATGGCGAAGCGGGAAAGCGGCTGAAGCGAGGCCCAGTCCCCCACGGCGAACATCGCCCGCTCCGCCGGAACGAAGGGCGCGCCGCAATGGAAGGTGAGCCATGCCCGCACGGCCTCGCAATCCCATGCGCCGGCGAGGTGCAGCGGCGTCTCCGGGTCCGCCAGCGTCAGTAAGAGCGCGCCGGCGGCGGGGGAGAGCGGGGCGGGCGGCACCGCGCCCTCCACCCGCTCGATCGCTCCCGGCCGCGCCATCGCGCGGAGCGCGGCGCGGAAGGCCCGCGCCGCCTCCGGCGCCGGATCGACGAAGGCGCCCGAAAGGCCGCTCATTCCGCCTCTCCCCTGACCATGGTGAAGAACTCCACCTTCGTCGCCGCCGCCTTCCGCGCCCGCGCCTCCGCCGCCGCCGTCATCTCCGCCGCCAGCGGGTCGAGCACCGCTTCGCGGAGGCGCGGCGCCGCCGCCGTCTGCATCAGCGCGTCGATCAGCGCGGCGGTCAGCGCCTTCGCCTTGTCGCGGCCCTGCACATAGCCGTGGCCCTCCTCGCCGGTTTCGAGTCGCACCGCCGCGCGCGTCACCGTGATCTCTCCGAGGTTGAAGGGCGCGCCCGAGCCGCCCGCCCGCCCCCGCGCCATCACCGCGCCGATCTCCGGCCGCCGCAGCACCTCATGCGCAGGCGCCGGGCCCGCCTTCGCCCAGAGCCGGGCGAGCGATGCGGCGGGCGCCTTCGCGAGAAGGGAGAGCCAGGCGCGGCGCGGCTCGATATCTGCAGGTCCGGTCATTCGACACCTTGTCAGGTTGTCTATACTACTATACAACTAGACTTCTGATACAGGACCCCGCGCAGGATTCCAAGCGCCGAGACGCGACACTCTGATGAAGATCGGATGACATCATGGCGGAAACGCTCTGGCGGGAGATCGAGACGGCCCTGAAGGCGGAGATCGCCTCCGGCCGCTACCAGCCGGGGGAGAAGCTGCCGACGGAGGCGGCGCTCGCCCGCCGCTTCGGCGTCAACCGCCACACCGCCCGCCGCGCCCTCGCCGCG
This sequence comes from Alphaproteobacteria bacterium, assembly GCA_030424705.1. GTDB lineage: Bacteria > Pseudomonadota > Alphaproteobacteria > Rhodobacterales > Rhodobacteraceae > Pikeienuella. The sequence continues at coordinate 3,061 of JAUHWJ010000446.1, forward strand.
ATGGCGGAGGCGGGCCTGATCCTGACGCGGCGCGGCTCCGGCGCCTTCGTCGCCTTCCGGCCGGCGACCTATCCGCTCGG
>JAUHWJ010000447.1 GCA_030424705.1 Alphaproteobacteria bacterium
CGGCGCGGCTGATACATGTCGCAGCGCGGCGGGCCGGCTTAGCTCAGCCGGTAGAGCACCTGATTTGTAATCAGGGGGTCGGGGGTTCGAGCCCCTCAGCCGGCGCCAATGAAATCATGAGCTTAGCGATGAATCTGGTTTCCAGATGTTTTCTTGTCCAACACCGGTCCAACGCGCCGCCGAATCTCGCGTCGCGCTGAGCGGTCATGGCTCGACCATCCAACCGTTCGAAACTGTCGACGTGCCGGAGAGTTTCTTGTCTCTCTAGGGGAAGGTCGCGGCGACGGGGCGGGGTTGAGAGGTGGGCGCTTTATCAAGAAGCCAATTATCGACTCTCCATACGCCGATCCAGCGTAGAAATGAGCATTGGAGGCAACTGCGCATGCCGGCGCCCGGAACCCTTTTCAATTCATCTCGTCAAGAGCGTCGTCGGTCGTGGCGGGCGTCGGGATACTGGACATCGCAAGATCCCATCCGTTGTGTTTGACTTCAGGTCGACAGCTTCCGACCTTCGAGGAAAGCGACCTGCGACGTCCGGATCCTCCCCTCGCCGCGGGCGCGCCTCTTTCCAACTCAGGAGAAGCTGGTTCCGGGTGAGCGCTGTCAGACTAAGAAGCTTGAGCAAGGTCGGTTCGGCTCGTCGCGTCCGCCGGTGAGGCCAAGCGATCAACTCCGCCAACTCAAGACCAGCCCTGCGATCATCTGCCTGGTGGTGGTGATGTATGTCCGCTTTCCGCTCTCGCTGCGGGGCGTCGAGAGTCGTCGCCACAAACGCGGCATCGACTCCGTCCCGGTCCACAACCGTTTCAATCATGAGCGCCACCGCAACCGAGGGGATGACTGCAAGCAGAGCCGGGCCGCCGCCCTCGCCAAGTGGCGGAGCCTCGGCGCGGCCTGAAGGACGGCGCGCCCCCGCCAAACAGAGACATCTGCGTTCCGTCTGACAGCACTCTGGCGTGGCCGTCCCGCCATGGTCTTCTCCTCGCTCGCAACGTAATGCTGCCGCAGCGCGGAAGAACCATTAATCCCCGCTATCCAGAATTCGGGGACCACATCTCTTCGCGATTGGGACCGCAAAACTGGACAGTCGGGCCGTCGCGCTCCATACATTCAAATCACATAATATGTAGGGAGACGCCCGATGCCCCACCTGACCCGCCGCGCCGCCTTCGGCGCTCTCGCCGCGCCCTTCGTCATCCCCGCCGCCGCCCGCGCCGCGACCATCGGCGGGCCCGGCGAGGCGGCGCAGGCGCCGGGCTTCGCGCGCTTCACGCTCGGTGAGATGAAGGTGACGGTCGTATCCGACGGCAACCTCCTCACCCCCGCCTCCATGCTCGGCGCGAACGCGCCGCGGGAGGAGGTGAACGCGTTCCTCGAGGCGCGCTTCCTCGATACGGAAACCAACTACGCGCACACCAACCATGTGGTGATCGAGACCGGGGGCGCGACGGTGCTCGTCGATGTCGGCTCCGGCGCCCGGTTCCAGCCGAGCGCGGGGCGGCTCCTCGCCAATCTGGAGGCGGCGGGGATCGACCCGGCCGCGATCACCCATGTCGCGCTCACCCATGCACACCCCGATCATGTCTGGGGGATGATGGATGATTTCGGGGATGAGCCCGTCTTCCCGGCCGAATCCTACGCCATCGGCGCGGCGGAATTCGACTGGTGGATGAAGCCCGGGCGGGTGGACGAAATGCCCGACGGGATGAAGCCCTTCGTCGTAGGCGCCGTCAACGCGCTGGAGCCGATGGCGGAGCGGCTGACCATGGTCGCGGACGGGGAGGAGATCGCGCCGGGCGTGCGGATGATCGCCAGCCCCGGCCACACCTTCGGCCATATGTGCGTGGTCGCGGAGAGCGGGGGCGAGAGCCTCCTCGTCCTCGGGGACGCGATCAACCACGCCCATGTGAGCTTCGAGCGGCCGGACTGGGCCTTCGGCTTCGACGCCGACCCGGCGCAGGCGGTGGAGACGCGGAGGCGCCTGCTCGACATGGCGGCGACGGAGAGGATGGCGGTGAGCGCCTATCACCTGCCGTTCCCCGGCCTCGGCCATGTCGCGCGCGACGGGGGCGCCTACCGCTTCGTTCCCGCCCTGATGCGCTGGAATGGCTGACGCGCTGGCCCGGGCGCTGCCGCCCGCCGCGCTCACCCTCGCCTCCGCCTGCTCGATGGCGGTGGAGATCGTCGCGGGGCGGGCGCTTGCGCCTTATGTGGGCATGTCGCTCTATTCCTGGACGATCATCATCGCCGTCGTCCTCGCCGGGCTCTCCTTCGGCCATTGGGTCGGCGGGATCGTGGCGGACCGGGCCGCGCGGCCCGCGCGGGCTGTGGGGCTCACGCTGCTTGTCGCCGCAGCGACCACGGCGCTTTCCCTCCCGCTCCTGCGGCTCGCGGCGCCGATGGCGGAGGGGATGGGGCCGGTCGGCCATGCCGGAACGCTGGCGCTCGCCGCCTTCCTCGCGCCCTCGCTCGCCGCCGGGATCGTCTCCCCGGTGCTGACACGCATGGCGATGGAGGCGGAGCCGCCGGCGCGGCAGGGCAGGGCGCTTGGCCTCATGTTCGCGCTCGGCGCGGCGGGGGCGATCCTCGGCACGCTGGCGGCGGGGCTCGTCCTCGTCTCCTGGATCGGAACCTCGGCCTCGCTGCTGCTGCTGGCGGCGATCTACGGCGCTTCGGCGTTGCCCTTTCTCGGGATGCGGGGCGGGGCGGCGGCGGCGGTCGCGCTCGGGCTCCTGCTCGGGCTCGGCGGCTTCGGGCCAGGCCGCGCGCTCCTCGCCTCGCCCTGCCTCGAGGAAAGCGAGTATTTCTGCATCCGGATCGACGAGACGGCGCTCTTCGGCCGCCCCGCGCGGATCATGGCGCTGGACCATCTTGCGCATGGCGTGAATGATGCGGCGGACCCGGCCTGGCTGCCCTCGCCCTATCTTCATGGCGTGGACGAGATCGTGAAGCGGCGCCTGCCCGGGCCGGAGATCGACGCCCTCTTCCTCGGCGGCGGCGCTTACACCCTGCCGCGCGCCTGGGCGGAGACGAAGCCGGGCGCGCGGCTGATTGTGGCGGAGATCGACCCGGAGGTGACGCGCCTTGCCGCGGAGCGCATGGGGTTCTTGCCCGAAAGCGCGGAGCT
>JAUHWJ010000448.1 GCA_030424705.1 Alphaproteobacteria bacterium
CCGGTCGACGACCAGACCGGGCGGCGCGGGTTCAACGACTACGGCGGCGAGACGATCATCTCCGCCGCAAACCCCGTCACGGCGCGGGTGGACGGCTCCTTCTTCGACGGGCCGAACGCGAACGACGCGCGGGCGACCGCCGGGTCATTGCGCCTCAGCACCGATTCAGGTTCAATCCGCGCGACAGGAACTTTCTGGGGGGAGCGCTGACCGGCGCTCCCGGGGGCGCATGACCGACCATCGCAGGGACTACGCCTTCACGGCGACGACGCTGAAACAGCGCACGCATGACGAGGCGATGTATTCTGGCGCCCTCTCCTTCTGCCGCCGGGCCTTCGCTCGCGATCTCAAGGGCGTGGATGTGGCGGTGATGGGCGTTCCGCTCGACACGACGGTGACGAACCGGCCGGGCACGCGCTTCGGGCCCCGGGCGGTGCGGGCCGCCTCGACGCAGCTCGCCTGGTCCCGCGCCTGGCCTTCCGCCTTCGACCCGTTCGAGCGGTTGGCGGTGGCGGATTGGGGCGATGTCGCCTTCGACCCGGGGCGGCCCGGCGAGACGCCCGCGATCATCGAGGCCGCGATCTCCTCCGTGCTGGACGAGGCGAAGGCGGCGCTGGCGATCGGCGGGGACCATTTCATCACCTATCCCGCGCTCCGCGCCGCGGCGAAGAAGCATGGCGGGCCGCTCGCCCTCGTGCAGTTCGACGCGCACACGGACACCTGGAAGGACGAGGGCGACCGGGTGGAGCATGGCACGATGTTCTGGCGCGCGGTGCGGGAGGGGCTGATCGACCCGGCGCATTCGGTGCAGATCGGCATCCGCACGACGAATGACGACCCGCTCGGGATCACGGTGATCGACGCGATCCGCTGCCACCGCTCTTCCCCGGAGGAGATCGCGGCGGAGGCGCTGCGCGTTGTCGGCGGGCGGCCGGCCTATCTGACCTTCGACATCGACGCGCTCGACCCGTCCTGCGCGCCCGGCACGGGCACGCCGGTCTGCGGCGGGCTCTTCAGCTGGCAGGCGCTGGCGATGCTGCGGGCGCTGAAGGGGCTCAACCTCGTGGGCATGGACGTCGTCGAGGTCTCGCCGCCCTATGACCATGCCGAGATCACGGCCCTCGCCGGCGCCACGGTGGCGCTGGAGATGCTCTGCCTTTATGCGGTGCGCCCTTGAGTTCCCCGTTCAAGGCCGCGCTCGAAGCCTTCCTCGAAGAGCATCCGGACATCGAGTTCATCGAGATGGTCTGGCCCGACATGAACGGCGTGATGCGGGGCAAGTGGCTGCCGATCTCCGAGATCGGCAAGCTCGCGCCCGGCGCGCAGCGGCTGCCGGCCTCCACCTATGCGCTCGACATCTTCAGCCAGGATACGGATGCGGACGGGATCGCGCTGAAGGTCGGGGATCCGGACGGGATCGCCGCGCCGCTCCTCCATACGCTGCGGCCGATGCTCTGGTCCCACCGGCCGGCGGCGCAATGCCTGATGACGCTGACGGATGTGGACTGGGAATCGCCGAATCCCTACGACCCGCGGGCGGCGCTCGCCGGCGTCCTCTCCCGCTATGCGGCGGCGGGATTGAAGCCGGTGGTGGCGCCCGAGCTCGAGTTCTATCTCGTGGACGCGGAGGCGGCGCCGAGCGGGCATGTGCAGCCGCCGCTCGGCGCCGGGGGGCGGCGGCTCGAATCCGGGCAGGCCTATCTCCTCGACGTGCAGCGCCATTTCGAGCCGCTCCTTTCGGAGATCGAGGCGGCGGCGGAGATGCTGGACGCGACGACGACCGGCTTCATGGCCGAGTTCGGGCCCGGCCAGTTCGAGGCCAACCTCAACCATGTGGACGACGCGCTGATCGCCGCGGACCGGGCCGTCGCGCTCCGCCGCGCGGTGCGGGGCGTGGCGCGGAAGCACGGGATGGACGCGTGCTTCATGGCCAAGCCCTATGGCGACGAGGTGGGCTCGGGCCAGCATTTCCATGTCTCCGTGCTGGATGCGGAGGGGAACAACATCTTCTCCGGCGAGGATGACGAGGTTCCGAACGCGGTGCTCGCGGGCGCGATCGGCGGCGTGCTGGCGCGGATGCCGGAATCGACGCTCGGCTTCGCGCCGCATTTCAACTCTTACAGGCGGCTTCGGCCCGGCTCCTTCGCGCCGGTTCACGCCGTCTGGGGCGTGGACAACCGGAACGTCGCGGTGCGGGTGCCGACAGCGGCGGGGCGCGGCGCGCGGCTCGAACATCGCGTCGCCGGATCGGACGCCAACCCCTATATCGCGCTCGCGCTCATCCTCGCGGCGATGCTGGAGGGGATCGAGCGCAAGCTCGACCCGGGCCCGCCGACCGAGGGCGGGGACCCGCAGGAGGGCGCGGCGCGGCTGCCGGGCGGCTGGCGCGAGGCGACGAGGCTTTTCGCAGAATCGGATTTCGTGAACCGCTCGCTCGGGGAGGAGTTCACCCGGGTCTATTCGGCGATGAAGCGGCAGGAGGCGGAAGGTTTCGCTATGCGCGTCTCCGATGTGGAGCATATAGTGACGTCAAGGCTGATTTGAGACAAAGCCGTCGGGGAGTGGCATGCGGCTCTCGCTCGTCATCGGAGTATTTCTGGTCCTCTTCGGCGGCGGCGCGCTCTATGCGACGCGCAACGCCTTCTTCATGTTCGCACTCGGCCACCTGACGCATCACCCGCCGGCGGACGCTGAGGCGGCGGCCTCGGCCTTCGCCCAGCTCGGGGCGGCGCGTTCGGATTCGCCGGGGTTGACGCTCCGGGATGTAGCGGAGGCGCGGCTCGCCTGCATCGGCGCCGAGACGGGGGCCGCGGCGCGGGAGGGGTTCCTGCGCGCCAATTTGGTGATGCTCGGGGCCGGGGCGCAATCGCTTTCCCGCATGATCCCGCCGGAGGCGCGGAAGCTGGTCGAGCTCCGGCCCGACCTCGCCTTCGCCGCAGAGTCGGGCGCTGCGGGAACGGCCCGTGGCGGCGAGGCGGCGGACATTCTTTCGCGCCTCGCAGACCCTGAGGCCCCGATCCATCGCGGCCTTGGGCTTTCCGAGGGGTTCGCGGCGCTCGAGCTGCGGCAATTGCTCGCCGCGCTCGCCGAACAGGGCGACGCCTACGATTCCTGCGTGGTGCTC
>JAUHWJ010000449.1 GCA_030424705.1 Alphaproteobacteria bacterium
GGGTGAGCGGCGAGGCGGAGACCATCAGGAAACCCTTGGCGAAGGCCGTCCGCTGATAGGAGGCGAACTCCTCCGGCGTCACGAAGCGGGCGACGGCGTGGTGCTTCGGCGTCGGCTGGAGATATTGCCCGATGGTGAGGAAATCGACATCCGCCGCGCGCATGTCGTCCATCACCTGAAGCACCGCCTGCCGCTCCTCCCCCAGCCCGACCATGAGGCCGGACTTGGTGAACATCGCCGGGTCGAGCTCCTTCACCCGCTGGAGAAGGCGCAGCGAGTGGAAATAGCGCGCGCCGGGCCTCACCTCGGGATAGAGCCCCGGCACGGTTTCGAGATTGTGGTTGAAGACGTCGGGCCGCGCCTCCACGACCGTCTCCAGCGCGGAGGGGGCGCATTTCAGGAAGTCGGGCGTCAGCACCTCGATCGTCGTTCCGGGCGCCCGGCGGCGGATGGCGCGGATCGTCTGCGCGAAATGCTCCGCGCCCCCGTCCTCGAGGTCGTCCCGGTCCACCGAGGTGACGACGACATGGGAGAGGCCGAGCGTCTCCACCGCATGGGCGACGCGGCCCGGCTCGAACACGTCGAGCGCCTTCGGCCGCCCGGTGGCGACATTGCAGAAAGTGCAGCCGCGCGTGCAGATCTCGCCCATGATCATCATGGTGGCGTGGCCCTGCGACCAGCACTCGCCGACATTCGGGCATCCCGCCTCCTCGCAGACCGTAACCAGGCGATTCTCGCGGATCGTGTCGCGGGTCTTTCGGTAGCCGGCGGAGGTCGGCGCCTTCACGCGGATCCAGTCCGGCTTGCGGGGGGAGGCGTTGTCGGCCCGGTGCGCCTTTTCGGGGTGGCGGCCCGCGGGGTCTTTCAGGTCTCGGTCTTTCATGCCGCGCATCATAGCCCTTCGGCGCGCCCGCGTCTTGCCCGCTTTTCGCGAAATCGAGCGAAGAGAGGAGCGCCGGATTAAGGATTTGTTCAGAGGCGGAGGCGATCCCTCCCCTCCTGTTCCGCCGCTTGGTCGGGGTGTGTCGCATGGTTCCGGTTTCGGCGGTCTCCGCCCTTAGCGCGCCTCAGCGCGCGCGTCTCTTCGCGCAGGCCGCTGTCGCCGCGCTCTCGCTCGCGCTGGTCGCGTTTCTGCTGCATGGCCGCGTCGACACGGCGGACCTTTCCGCCGCGCTGCGGATCGCAGCGGAGACGGGGGCGGGGCCGCTCGCGCTCGCCGCGGCGGCGGCGGCGCTGAGCTGGGCCGCGGTGGCGGGCTATGACGTTCTGGCGCTCGGCGCCGTCGGGATGCGCCTGCCGCGCCGCCGCGCGCTCACGGTCGGCTTCGCCGCCTCCGGCCTCGGCCAGTGCCTCGGTTTCGGCGTCCTTGTCGGGACGGCGGCGCGCTGGCGGATGCTGCGGCGGGAGGGATTGGGGCCGGTGCGCGCGGGCAAGGCCTCGCTCATCGTCGCGGGCGGCTTCTTCGGCGGGCTCGCCGCCTTCGCTCTCATGCTTGCGCTCGTCATGCCCTCCGCGCGGGAGCGGCTGGAGGCGCTCGCGCCGGGTTTCGAGGGCGGATTCGGGCCGGCGGCGCTGGTTCTTCTCGCCGCCGCAGGCGCGGTTCTTCTGCTCCGGCGGCGACCGGGCGCGGCGCGGCGCGGGCTCTCCTTCGTCGCGCTCGCCGCGGCGGATGTCGCGCCGGCGGCCTTCGCGCTCTGGGCGCTCCTGCCGGAGGGAACGGCCTTCGAGGCGGTGCTGGTCGCCTATCTCGCGGCGCTGATCGCGGGGCTGCTCTCCAACGCGCCGGGCGGGGTCGGCGTCTTCGAGGGGGTTCTGATCGCGGCGCTGCCGGAGACGCCGCTCGAATCGATCCTCGGCGCCGTGATCGTGTTCCGGGTGTTCTTTCACGGCCTTCCCGGCCTCGCCGCCGGCGCGCTCCTGCTTCGCGCCGAACTTTCCGCGCAGCGGGTCGAGCGCAAGGCGGCGGACCCGCGCCTCCCCCCGGCCCTGACGCGGACGCGGCGGGCGGAGGCGGCGCTGATCCATCTCGGGGACAAGGAGGCGCTGTTCGACCCGTCCGGCGCCGCCTTCCTCCTCGTCGGCGCGCGGGGGCGCGGGCTCGTCGCGCTTGGCGATCCGGAGGGGCCAGTCGCGGCCTGGCCCGCCGCCTTCGCCGCGCTCCGGCGGGCGGCGCGGCGGCGCGGGCGTGGGGCGATGATCTATCGCGCCGGGCCGCGCGCGGCGGCTTTGGCGCGGCAAGCCGGCTTCGCCGCCTTTCGCATCGGGCGGGAGGCGATGATCGACCCCGCGGCCTTCGACTTCGCCGCCCCCTCCCGCCGCCGCCTCCGCCGCAAGGTGCGGCAGGCGGAGGGCGCGGGGCTCTCCATCACCTTCCATGAGCCCGGCGCGGCGCCGCTCGGCCCGCTTCGCGCCATCAGCGACGCCTGGCTCGCGGCGAAGGGCGGTGGCGAGCGGGGTTTCTCCCTCGGCCGGTTCGATCCGGGCTGGCTTCGCCGCTTCCCGATCCTCGTCGCGCGGGACGAAGGGGGGCGCGCGGTCGCCTTCCTCAGCCTCTGGGTTTCGGGCGACGGCGGCGAATGGTCCATCGACCTCATGCGCGCGGGGCCGGAGGCGCCGCAGGGCGCGATGCAGGCGCTGATCGTCGCGGCGCTCGGCCGGGCGCGGGCGGCGGGGGCGCGGCGCTTCAGCCTCTGCATGGCTCCGCTCTCCGGCCTAGATCGCGTCACCGGCCCTGCCGCCCCCGCGCTCCGCCGCGCGGCGGAGATCGGCGCGGCGCGCTGGGGCTTCGAAGGATTGGCCGAGTTCAAGGCCTCATTCGACCCGGCCTGGCGGCCCTGCTACGCGCTCCTTCCGAAGGGGCCTGGGGCGCTACCCGCTCTCGCCGCGCTCCACGCGCTGGCGCGGGCGCCGCGGGGCTGAACCACTTCCCCGCCCCGCCGCCTGGGCCTAATCTGGCGTCGGGAGGACGGGACATGGGCGTGATCGTCGAGAATGAGGGGCCGGTCCGGATCGTGATCATCGACCGGCCGGCGGCGCGAAACGCCGTCGATCCGGAAACGGCGACGGCGCTTTACGAGGCGTTCCTCGCCTTCGATGCGAGCGAAGCCGCGGTCGCGGTGCT
>JAUHWJ010000450.1 GCA_030424705.1 Alphaproteobacteria bacterium
CGTCTCGCATCCGCCCGCCGCGCCGGAGGCGGCGCATCCGCCGACCGACCTCCTGGCGGAGACGGGGCGGCGCCTCGAGCCGGAGGCGGCGCTGGCGATCCTCGCCGCCGGGTTCGAGCGCTGGCGGCGGCGCCTCGCGTCGGAAGGCTTCGCGCCGCTCCGCGACGCCTGGCTCGCCCGCGCCGCCCGGCTCGGCCAGCCGATCGAGGCGCGACTGCCGCGGGAACGGGTGAACGGCCTCTTCGAGGATGTGGACGCGGAGGGCGCGCTTGTCCTAAGAACCGCCGCAGGCCTCCGCCGTATCCACGCCGCAGACATCTACTTCCCCTGAAAGGGCCGAAGTCCATGCTCCTCGCCATCGACGCCGGCAACACGAACACCGTCTTCGCCGTGTTTGACGGGGAGCGGCTCCTCGCCTCCATGCGCTGCTCGACCTACGGGCCGCGGACCTCGGACGAGTATTTCGTCTGGCTCAACCGGCTGATGGACCATCACGGCGTCGCCCTTTCGGACATTCATGACGCGATCATCGCCACCGTGGTTCCGCAGACGCTCTTCAACCTGAAGCGCCTCTGCCGGGATTTCTTCGGCTGCGACCCGCTCGTGGTGGGCGAGCCTTCCTGCCGCCTCGGCGTCAAGGTGAAGGTGCGGCGGGAGCGGGAGGTGGGCGCGGACCGGCTCGTGAACACCGTCGGCGCCTTCGACGCCTACGGCCCCAATCTCATCGTCGTCGATTTCGGCACGGCGACGACCTTCGACGTCGTTGATTTCGAAGGCGCCTATGCCGGCGGGCTGATCGTCCCCGGCATCAACCTCTCGCTCAAGGCGCTGCATGAGGCGGCGGCGAAGCTGCCGAATGTCGATGTCGCCAAGCCGCAGAGCGTGATCGGGCTCGACACCGAAAGCTGCATGCAATCCGGCGTCTACTGGGGCTATGTCAGCCTCATCGAAGGCGTCTGCAGGCGCGTCGCCGAAGAGGTGGGCGCGCCGATGAAAGTGATCGCGACGGGCGGCCTGTCCCCCCTCATGGCGGAGGGAACGACCGCGATAAACCATGTCGACGGGGACCTGACGATGCGGGGCCTCGTGAAAATCCATAAGGAAAACAGACCCTAAATGGCTGATACTGCAAATATCGTCTACGTCGCCCTCGGCGGCGCGGGCGAAATCGGAATGAACATGTATCTCTACGGATACGGCCCGGTCAAAGACCGGCGCTGGATCATGGTGGATTGTGGCGTCTCCTTCGGAGACATGGACTCCGCGCCCGGGGTCGATCTCGTGATGCCGGACGTGAGCTTCGTGCAGGAGATCGGGGACCGGCTGGAGGCCGTCTTCATCACCCATGCGCATGAGGATCATGTGGGCGCGATCGGCCGGCTCTGGCCGCGGATCAAGGCCAAGTTCATCGCCGCGCCGCGCTTCACGGCGGAAATCATCCGCCGGAAGATGCAGGAGGCGGGGCAGCCCACGCAGGTCGTCAAGACCGTGAAATGGGACAGCCCGGTGGAGGCGGGCCCCTTCCGCGTGACTTTCCTGCCCGTCACCCATTCGATCCCCGACCCGGCGATGCTGGTGATCGACACGCCGGGCGGCCGGCTTGTCCATACCGGCGATTTCAAGCTCGACCCTGACCCGGTGATCGGCGAGCCGACGGACATGGAGCGGCTGAAGCGGATCGGGGACGAAGGCGTGCTCGCGCTCATGTGCGACTCGACCAACATCTTCGAGGAGGGCGAGTCCGGCGGCGAGCAGCCGCTCCGCCCGCATCTGAAGCGGATCATCACCGGCGCGAAGGGCGCCGTCGCCGCGACGACCTTCGCCTCCAATGTCGGCCGGCTGAAGACGCTGGCGGAAGTGGCCACGGAATGCGGCCGCTCCGTCGCCCTCGCCGGGCGCGCGATGAGCCGGATGATCGAGACGGCGCTGGAGACCGGCGCGCTCAAGGGCTTCCCGCCCATCGTGCCGGAGGACCGGATCAGGGACATTCCGGCGGAGAACCTCTTCTACCTCATCACCGGCAGCCAGGGGGAGGGCCGCGCCGCCCTCGCCCGCATCGCTGACGGAAGCCACCCGACCGTGAAGCTGAAGGCGGGGGATCTCGTGATCTTCTCCTCCAAGACCATTCCGGGGAACGAGAAGGGCGTCTACGGCCTCTACAACCGGCTCTCCGAACAGGGGATCGAGGTGATCGACGACGACATGGAGCCGGTCCACGTCTCCGGCCACGGGCGGCGGGAGGAGATCGAGAAGATCTACCGCGCGCTCCGCCCGCAGATCGCCGCGCCGATCCATGGCGAGCATCGCCACCTCGTCGAACATGCCGGGCTGGCGAAGGGTTGGGGCGCCGCCTCCATCGTCGCGCCCAACGGCTCGATGGTCGCGCTCGACCTCAACAAGCCGAAGATCGTCTCCCATGTGGAGACGGGGAAGCTCTTCCTCGACGGCGAGGTGCTCGTCGGCGCGCTAGACGGCGTGATCCGCGACCGGCTGAAGATGGCGCGGCAGGGCCATGTCGCCGTCTCCGTCGTGATCGACGAGGACGGGGAGCTCTTCGCAGACCCGCAGGTGAAGGTCACCGGCGCGCCGGTGAAGCCGCGGGGCGAGGCGCTGGACGCGCTGATCTCCGACCGGATCGACCACGCGATCTCCACCGCCTCGAAGCGCGAGCTGCGCTCGGACGACAAGGTGCAGGAGCTGGTGGAGCGCGTCGCGCGCCGCGCGGCGCAGGAAGTCTGGGGCAAGAAGCCGGTCACCAGCGTGATGGTCACGCGGCTCGAAAGCGAGTGATTGCGCGCGGCGTAACGAACCGTTAACCGCCGCGGGGGCGCCGGAGCGGCGTTGCGGCCGCCATGTGTTCTTCCGGAATTCAGCCGGAGGAGCCGCCCATGGTTCGCAAACTCGCCGTTCTCGCCCTCGCCGCCGTCGCGCCGTTCAGCGCCGGCGCGACGACCGTATCCCTCGATCTCAGCCGCTCGGCGGACTTGTTGCAGGGCGTTCCCTTCGACACGATTACCTTCGATCCGGTGCCCGTCGTCTTCGGCGGCGGGCTCGTCACGATCCGCGCCCTCTCGACGATCTCGACGGGCGTATTCCCGCAGCGGCTCCGCGTGC
>JAUHWJ010000451.1 GCA_030424705.1 Alphaproteobacteria bacterium
GTGGAGTTCACCTCCCTTTCCAAGACCTACGCCATGCCCGGCTGGCGCATGGGCTTCGCGCAGGGCAACGCCCGGCTCGTCGGCGCGCTGACGCGCATCAAGTCCTATCTCGACTATGGCGCCTTCACGCCGGTCCAGGTCGCCGCCGCCGCGGCGCTGAACGGCCCGCAGGACTGCGTGGAGGAAATCCGCGGGATCTACCGCTCGCGCCGCGACGTGCTCGTCTCCTCCATGGAGGCGGCGGGCTGGGCCATCCCTTCGCCCCCCGCCACGATGTTCGCCTGGGCGCCGGTCCCGCCCGCCTTCGAGGCTTTGGGCTCTATGGGCTTTTCCCGCATCCTGCTGAAGGAGGCGGGCGTCGCCGTCTCCCCCGGCGTCGGCTTCGGGGAATACGGGGAGGGCTACGTCCGCCTCGGCCTCGTCGAAAACGAACAGCGCATCCGCCAGGCGGCGCGCGGCGTGAAGCGCGTGATCGCCCGCGCGGCGGAGCTGATCGCGGAGGACGAGGCCGCGCGCCAGAACGGGAAGACAGCATGACCGAACCCCTCCGCATCGGCCTCGCCGGCCTCGGCACCGTCGGCGCCGGCGTCGCCCGGCTCCTCGCCGCGAACGCCGACCTGATCGCGGCGCGCGCAGGGCGGGAGGTCCGCGTCGTCGCCGTCTCGGCGCGCGACCGGGCGAAGGACCGGGGTGTGGACCTTGCGGGCCTCGCCTGGGAGGCGGACCCTGTCGCCCTCGCAAGCCGCGCCGATGTCGACCTCTTCGTCGAGGCGATGGGCGGGGAGAGCGGGCCGGCGAAGGCGGCGACGGAGGCGGCGCTGGCCCGCGGCGCGCATGTCGTGACCGCCAACAAGGCGCTCCTCGCCCATCACGAGGCGGCGGTGGCGGGCGGGATCCCTTGCGTGAAGGCGCTGGGCGAGGGCCTCGCCGGCAACCGCGTCGCCCGCGTCATGGGCGTCCTCAACGGCACCTGCAACTACATCCTCACGCGGATGGAGGCGGAGGGGCTCGCCTACGCCGAGGTTCTGGCCGACGCGCAGCGCCTCGGCTACGCCGAGGCCGACCCCTCCTTCGACGTAGGCGGGACGGACGCGGCGCACAAGCTCGCCCTCCTCGCCGCCCTCGCCTTCGGAACCCGCGTCGATTTCGACGGCGTGATGACGGAGGGGATCGACAAGCTTTCGCTGGCCGACATCGCCCACGCCGCCGAGCTTGGCTTCCGCATCAAGCTCCTTGGCGTCGCGCGGATGCAGGGCGAGGCGCTGGAGCAGCGGATGCGCCCCTGCCTCGTCCCCGCCGCCTCGCCCTTCGGCAAGCTCGAAGGCGTCACGAACATGGTGGTCGTGGAGGGGGATGCGGTGGGCCGCATCGTGATGGAGGGCCCGGGCGCCGGCGGGGGGCCGACCGCCTCCGCCATCGTCGCGGACATGATCGACATCGCCCGCGGGGCCCATAGCCCGGCCTTCGGCGTCCCCGCCGCCCTGCTCCGCGCCGCGCCGCGCGCCGAATCGGGCGCGCCCGCCGCCTATTACATCCGCCTCGCGCTGGCCGACCGGCCGGGCGCGCTCGGCCGCGTCGCCGCCGCGCTCGGCGCCGTCGGCGTCTCCATCCACCGCATGGTGCAGAGCGCGGACGAGGCGGAGGGCGGGGAGGCGACGGTGCTCATCGTCACGCACGAGACGACGAGGGAGCGGCTCGATTCCGCCCTCGCCGTGGTCGCGGCGAGCGACGTCTCGATGGGCGCCCCCGTCGCGATCCGGATCGAGCCGGTCTAGGGCGAAGGCCGGTCGGCCTGCGAACGGAACGGGGAGGGCCGCGACCTCCCTCGGGAGGACGCCTCGGAACGTTTGCTCCGGGCGGTTTATGGCGTCACGAACTCGGGCGGTTGCTCGTCTTGATCCGTTGCTATGCGTCCTCCGGAGGGAGGACGCGGCCCGGGCTGGACGCCCGGGCCAAGGGCCGCGGGGGTAGCGCTGCGCGTCCGCCCGGTCGAGTCCGCGGGTCGGCTTCCGGTCGAGGCCGGCCCGCTCAGGCCCGCGCCGCGCCGATCCCCCGCCGCGCCCAGAGGATGAAGGGCAGCGTCACGAGATACATCGTGATGCCGTAGACGCCGGAGGGCAGCGCCATCGCCGGCACGCCCGTCGCCGCGGCGGCGATCAGCCCGCTCACCGCGATCCCGAGCGTCGCGTTCTGCACCCCCGCCTCCAGCGCGATGGCGAGCCCCTCCCCGCGGGAGAGCCGCATCAGCCGCGCGAAGGCGACGCCGAGCGCCAGCATGACGACGTTGAGGAGAACGAGAAGCGGGCCGAGCACCGGCAGGTTCTCCACGAAAAGCCCCCAGTTCGCGGCGAGCGCGCCGGCGACGATGAGGACGAAGAGCGCCGTCGCCGCCCGCGCCGCCACCGGCTCGAACCGGTCCGCGAAGCCCCGCGCCCATGCCCGGATCGCGACGCCGAGCGCGACCGGCGCCGCCGTGATCGCGAACATGGCGAGCCCGAGCGCGCCCACATCCACCGCCGGCGCCGCCTCGCCCATCAGGCCCACGGCGGCCCAGGCGACGAGGAACGGCACGGTGACGACGGAAAGGAGGCTCGCCGCCGCCGTCAGTGTGACGGAAAGCGCGACCGCCCCGCCCGCCAGCCGCGTCAGGATGTTGGAGGTCACGCCGCCGGGGCAGAAGGAGAGGATCATCACGCCGAGCGCCAGTTCCGGCGGCGGCGCGAAGAGGAGGACGAGCCCGAGCGCGACCGCCGGCAGAAGCAGCATCTGCGTCGCGGCCCCCACGGCGAAGGCCAGCGGCTTCGCCCCGACGCGCGCGAAATCCGCCGGCGTCAGCCCCAGCCCGAGCGAGAACATGATGAAGGCCAGCGAGAGCGGCAGGAAAATGTCGAGCAGCATCGGAACCTCCCGGAGTTCCGGATTGCTCCCATCCGCCTCGCCGGCGCGCAAGCCGGAATCACGCCAACCTAAGGCGCCGGGCCAGGATACGATCCGGATACCGGATGTTCACGATTTTCGGGTAAGGCGAATGAATGCCACTCTAGACCATGCTGCATGAAAGAGATGAAGATCGCGTTTCCGCCGAAATCTGCAATACGGTTGTAAT
>JAUHWJ010000452.1 GCA_030424705.1 Alphaproteobacteria bacterium
GCGAAGAGCGTCGGGCGCGGATCGACGACGAGGAGGCGGGCGCCGCGGCGCATCGCCTTCTGCACCTCGCCGGAGCGGGCGAGCCATGTCGCGGCCGGGTTCCAGCCCCAGAGCACGGCGAGGTCGCAGCGCGCGAAGTCCGGCGTGCCCGTGTCCCAGCCATAGGTGAGGCGCGAAGAATGGTCCTTGCTCCAGTTGCAGATCTCGGTCGCGTAGATCGTGTTCGGGGAGCCGAAGGCGCGGATGAAGCGCTCGACCCAGGCGATGCCGTCCGACATGTGGCTGCCGCTCGGCGTCGTCACGCCGAAGGCGACCTGTTCGGGCCCGTGACGGCCCCGCACGGCGGCCATCGCGGCGGCGACAGCGTCCAGCGCCTCGTCCCACGAGACGGGCTCGAAGCGCGGCTCCGCGGCGCCCTTCGGCGAGACGCGGCGGAGGGGATGCGTCAGACGGTCCGGATGATGGACCAGTTCCGGCGCGGCGCGGCCCTTCGGGCAGAGCTTCTCCCCGCTCGGATGGGTCGGGTCCGGCTCGATCCGCAGGAGGCGGCCTTCCTCCACGAAGGCGGTGCAGCCGCAGCGGGAGCGGCATTGCGTGCAGAAGGCGGGAACAGCGGTTTCGGCCATGAACGCCCTCCGGTCTCGGCGCGCCGCGACGGGCGACGGACCGGAGCATGGCGCGCCCCGCCCCGGCGCGCAACGGGCCGGGGCGGGGCCTTCGCTCAGCCGAGGCCGGGCTTCGGGCGGCCCTTCGGCGAAGGCTTCTTGCGGCCCTTGCCGACGTCGCCGCCGTAATCCGGTTCGCGGCCGGCCTCCATCCGGCAAAGCTCGATCTCGCATTTGAGCTTTTCGAGTTCGAGCTTGCAGCGCTCGACCTCCAGCTCCTTCTTCTTCAGCTCCGTGTCCTCGCAGACGGCGCAGGGGGAGACGAGGCCCTCGACGTGGAAGCCCGTCGTCGCGATGCAGATCTCCTCCTCGAAGATCAGGCCGCCGCCGCCGGGATCGGCGAGATCGTCGATCTCCGCCAGCGCCGCATCGGCGCGCCGCGCCGCCTCCTCGCCCTGTTCGGCGCGGATATCCTCGATCACCGCCCTGCGGCTCCGCTCCAGAGCGGCGGGCGCCGCGAACTCGCCGCGCACCACCGTCTCCGCGGGCGCCGGCGCGGCGCATCCGTCCCGCATCGGCGGCGGGGGCGCCGCGGTCAACGAGTGGGCCGGCGGTGGGGCGACGACATCGAGCCGGGCGGGGGAGGGCCGGGCGACCGGGCTGCGGAACGTCGTGAGGCCGGGCCGCGGAACCTCGTCCCCCGCCGGCGGCGAGCATTTGTGGACGACCTCGACAAGGGTGAGGCGGCGGGTGAGGCGCTTCGCGAGCTGGTAGAAATTGTAGGTGACCGGCTGGCACGGGTTCGGGTTCCTCACCTTCCGGACGGAACGATAGACGTTTTCCGCTTCGGCCTTCACGTCGATGGCGATCTCGTTCTTGGCGGAGACGCGGGCGGCGGATTTCGTGACCGTCTGCCGCAAAGTCTCCTCCAGCCGCGTCACCGCATCGCGATAGGTGCGCTGGCCCTTCCGCTTCTGGCCGAAGAGCTTGAAGTTGTTCTCCCCGACATGCTCGAAGAAATACTCGTCCTTCACCGAGGCTTCGTCCCTCACGGTCTCCTCGACCGTCAGCTCCAGTTCGGCGGCGACGCTGCGCTGGTCATGCAGGGCGCGGGAGAACCTGTCCCTCCGCACCTCCTCCAGCTCGACCTCTTCGCCGGGCAGGAGCGTGATCGAGAAGGCGTGCCGGCCGATGCCGAGGCCGACCTCGCAGGTGTCCCAGCGATATTTGCGCGTGACGACGCAGAAGAAGCCGTTCTCCGCGAAATAGCTCTCCTCATGCTCGAAGAAGCGGGTCACGCAATCGTCGCGGCAGTCGATCAGCGGACGTTGTTGATTCGGGATCGGGCATTGCTGAGCCATAGGACTCTCCATTGCTCATGGTTTGTCTCTCCCCGGTCGCCAATCTTTACCCTGGCTGTGAGCCTCCCGTGACTTGAACCGCCCTCCGCCGTGCATCCGGCGTGAATTCGGAGCGACAGGCCGTGACCCGCTCCCCGTCGCGTTCGTACGCGCGCCTGTCGGGTTCCGCCTTGTCGCCGATGGCCGACTGGCCTACGCTCCTCCCGTTCTGGTCCGGCGGTTCGCGCCGCCGGGTAAAAGGGAATCCGGTGCGGGGCTCGCCCCAAGGCCGGAACTGCCCCCGCAACTGTAAGCGGAGAGCGCGGTCGGCATATGTCACTGGGGCGTCCTGCCCCGGGAAGACCCGGCCAAGCGATGACCCGCGAGTCAGGAGACCTGCCGGAACGATCACCCTGTCCGGGCGCGGGGCGCGCCAGGGACTGCGGCTTGTCCGTAGCGGTGACGTTCACCGTCTGCGGCGGGCGAAGCCCTCCGAAGACATCGCAAGTCTCGCGGCCATGCCGCGGATCGGAGGGTCATGAATGAAACGCATCGCTTGTCTCGTCGCGGCTATCGCCGCATCGCAGGCTCATGCCGAGGAGCAGGAGGCGCTCTCGCTCCGGCTCGATGACATCATCGTCACCGGCGGACTTACGCCGCTGCCGGCCGCCGCGCTCGGCCGGTCGCTCTCCGTGGTCACGGCGGAGGAGATCGAGGCGAAGGGGATCGTCTATGCGGCGGATGCGCTCCGCGCGCTGCCGGGCCTCGCCGTCAGCCGCACCGGGGCGCCGGGCGGGGTGACGACGGTCCGCATCCGGGGCGCGGAGAACACGCATACGCAGGTCTTCATCGACGGGGTGAAGGCGGCCTCCCCCGACAACCTGACCTTCGATTTCAGCGGTCTCCTCGCCGCGGATATCGAGCGGATCGAGGTGCTGCGCGGGCCGCAATCCGCGCTCTTCGGCGCGAACGCCATCGGCGGCGTGATCTCCATCGTCACGAAGCGGGCGAAGGAGCCGGGGTTCGCGACCTCGGGCTCCGCCGAGGCGGGGACGGACGGCTCCTGGGGCGGCGACGTCGCGGGGCGGTGGCGGGGCGAGCGGGCGGGGCTTTCGCTCTCCGTCGCGCGGCGGGAGACGGGGGGCTTCGACGTTTC
>JAUHWJ010000453.1 GCA_030424705.1 Alphaproteobacteria bacterium
TATGGTCCGACGATCCGGGCTTCGCCGCCGCCCTCGGGCGCGAGGGGGTGACGGGCATCTGCGGCTCCGGCATCATCGAGGTGATCGCGGAGATGCGCCTCGCCGGGGTGATCGACGAGGACGGCGCCATCGGCTCCGCCGCCGCCGCCGGCACGGGCCGCTGCGTGCCGGACGGGCGGACCCACGCCTACCTCCTCCACGAAACGCCGGAGGGGCGGCGCATCCTCGTCACGCAAGCGGACGTCCGCGCGATCCAGCTTGCGAAAGCCGCGCTCTACGCCGGCGCCCGCCTCCTGATGGACCGGCGCGGGGTGGAGAATGTGGACCGCGTGATCCTCGCCGGCGCCTTCGGCGCGCATATCTCGCCGAAGCACGCGATGGTGCTCGGCATGATCCCCGATTGCCCGCTGGACAAGGTCTCCTCCGCCGGCAACGCCGCCGGCACCGGCGCGCGCATCGCCCTCCTCAACTCCGCCGCGCGGCGGGAGATCGAGAGCGTCGTGCGCCGCATCGAGAAGGTGGAGACGGCGACTGAGCCGCGCTTTCAGGAGCATTTCGTCAACGCCATCGCCGTGCCGCACAAGACGGACCCGTTCCCCGTCCTGAACGGCGTGGTCGCGCTCCCCGCCGTCGCCTTCGGCGGGAGCGGTGACGAGGAGGGCGGGCGGCGGCGGCGGCGGGCGCGGGGCTGAACGCCCCCCGCTACCGCTCCGAAGCGCAGCTCGCGGCGCGGAGCGCGGCTTCCGTCTCCGGATCGGCGGGAAAGTAGAGTTCGATCCGCAAGTCCTCCAGCGTTTCGTCCGCGGGCGTGGCGAAGGCGGCCAGCGCGGCGAAGAGGGAAAGCCGGGCCTCGCCCGCGCGGAGGATGACGGGGATGACCGGCCCCGCCGCCTCCCCGCCCGGCCCCGCCTCCGCCGCCAGCCGCTCCGCCGCATGATCGAGCTCCGGCGCGCCGCCCTGCGCCGCGCTCTCGGAGCGGAGCCTGAGCGCGGCGTGGCGGGCGACCTCGGGCCAGTTCTCCACATGCGGCGCGAGCGCGCCCGAAACCATGAGCGCAAGGAGGTCCGCCCCCTCCCCGATCCCGAGGGGGCCGAAGAGCGCGCGCGCCGGGCCGTTGAGCGCCAGCACGCGCCAGAGCCGGTCCACCGCGAGCCCGGGAAAGGGCGCATGGCTGTCGAGCATGTGGCTTACGGCGGCGCGGACGGGAGCCATCTCCGCCTCCGTCCAGTCCCGCGCGCGCCAGCGCGGCGCGAAGCCGGCGCGGGCGAGGAGGCGGTTGCGCGCCGGGAGCGGAAGGGCCAGCGCCTCGGCGAGCCGCCCCACCATCTCCGCGCTCGGCCGCGCCTTGCCCGTCTCGAGGCAGGCGATGTGTCGGGCGGAGACATCCGCCGCCGCGGCGAGCCCCATCTGGCTCACCCGGCGCGTCCTGCGCCACGACCGCAATTCGTCTCCGAACCCCTCCATGCGCCAAGACTAGGCGAGAGGCGACGTTGCGTCACTGACCTTCCGGATCATTGCGCGCCGCCTCCCGCGCCCGTTACCCGGGCGGAAAGGGAGGCGCGGCGATGGCGACGATCGGGATGCACAAGCTCTGGCTGAAGGTGGCGGCGGTGGTCGTCGGCTCCTTCGGGCCGATCTTCTTCCTCGGGACGATGGAGGCGA
The DNA here is from genome assembly GCA_030424705.1 of Alphaproteobacteria bacterium. Lineage (GTDB taxonomy): Bacteria > Pseudomonadota > Alphaproteobacteria > Rhodobacterales > Rhodobacteraceae > Pikeienuella. The sequence goes on from JAUHWJ010000453.1 coordinate 1,663, forward strand.
CGCTGGAGCCGGCGCGCTGGTCGCTCGACCTCCTCGCCTGGCCGCTCGACGGGGCGACGACATACGAGCATCCGGACACGCGCTTCCTCTCCGCGCTGACGGGCGGGTTCCTCTTCGGCTGGGGCGTCACGATCTGGATGCTCTCCGGCGCGGTCTTCGACGCGGCGCCCGAGGGCGTGCGGCGGGCGGTGATGATGGGCCTTCTCGCCTGGTTCGTGCTGGACAGTGCGGGCTCCATCGCCTCCGGCAATGCGGCGAACGCGCTTATCAACGTCCTCGTCCTCCTCCTCGCCGCCGGCCCGCTCTGGCAACCGGCGCGGGGGTGAGGTTCGGGCAACGAGCGCCACACAACGAGCAGACGCCTCCCTTAGCTCCGCAAAACGGCTCCAGAGCAATTACTATTCATCGCCCCCGATTTTCTTACGTGCCTCCACCTTAACTCGATCTCGCACCCAGTGAAAAACCTCACATGCGATTGTCCCAAGAAAAAACAATGCAACAAGATTTATTACAAAAGAGAACCAATTATCAATAAACCGAAATTCCTCAAGCGGCGTTATTCTAAGCCTGCAACTTAAATTGTCAGCAATAGTACCGCAACCCCCTACAATCTCAAGATCTGGTCTTGGCTCCAAGATTCTCTCTGAAATCACTGTTGCATCTGAACTATCTTTTAAGATGAGCTCAATGGCGCTACTGTCGTTCAATGAAGTGTTGTAGTTGACCGCAACGACCAATAGACAGGTTACAAAACCAATAATATACTGTTGAATTCTTGGAAACTCTGGATGATATCCATAGCGCTCAGCGAAAACAACTCCAAGGAGAAATGCCGCACCCGGCAATGCAAAATCTAGCACATCAAGAAGTAACATCGCAGAGCCTCTTGAAATTACCTAACTGAGTATTTTTTACCCGCCCGGTAAATTATTACTTGGCTGCATTGCTGTCGCATCAGGCTGCAGGAGGGCTGAAACACCGGGTCTCAACTTAATCCAATATCGATCACCTGAAATCGTTCCGTCCACCTCAAGAGGAGACAAGGCAATCCAACTTTCACTTCCAAATACTGAACGATGATTTAGCGTCTGCGAGACAATGTAGCTTACATTTGGAGCAATTTCAACGCGATCGGCAGTGAAAGAAGACAATAAACCGGTTCTAGGCTTATCATAGGCTTCCAGCATGTTATTCGGACCTACCGTAGCCGACGGCGTGACTTGCTGCCCAATCGCGGGGGCGGGGAGCATCATTTCTGACAAAGCGAATTGAGGCAGCGCACTCAAGGCGCATGATACAACGGATCCGATGATCGCTTTCATGGGCGACTCCATCTCCAACAGACGACATCGTGAGACCATACCGTAAGATAGTCAAGAAATTGGAAACCTACCGTTCACAGCAGCAGCCACCCCCCGATCCCG
>JAUHWJ010000454.1 GCA_030424705.1 Alphaproteobacteria bacterium
GATAGAGCGCCGCCTGCGCGCCCACCTGGTATTCGTTGCTCTGGATCTCCACCAGCGCATGCGGGCTGGAGCCGGACTGGACGGTGACGACGGGAATGCCCGCCGCCTTCGCCGCCGCGAACTGCGCGTCCGCCTCGATCGGCTTGCCCATGGCGACGACGATCCCATCCACGCCGCGGGCGATCAGGGCGTCGAACTGCTCCGCATGTTTGGGCAGCGAGCCCTCGGAATTCAGCAGCGTCACGTTCCAGCCCTTCGCCTCGGCGGCGGCGGCGGCGGCGTTGGCGACGCGCGCATGCGTCTCGGCGCTGAACTGGAAGCCGATGACGCCAAGCTCGAAGGCGTTCGCGCCGAGCGCGGTCGAGGCGAGGAAGGCCGCCGCGGCGGCCAGTCTGCGAATGGATCCGGTCATGTCGTCTCTCCCTGTCTGGGCCTATACGGTGAAGGCCACTTTCTTCAGAACGGACGCCGAGAAGGCGACCGAGGCGATGATGATGAGGCCTAGGATGATGTCCTGCCAGTAATAGGGCGCGCCCATCAGCACGAGCCCGTTGCCCAGCACCTTCAGGACGAGCGCCGCATAGATCGTGCCGATCACGTTCGGATGGCCGGGGCGGAACATCGTCATGCCGAGGAGGACGGAGGCTATGGCGTAGAGGAAATAATCTCCCGCCATGTTCGGCGCGGCGGAGGAAAGGTTCGCCGCCAGAAGCACCGCCGTCACCCCCGCGAGCCCGCCGGAAAGGACGAGGCCGAGGAACTTCATCCGCGCCGTCGGCACGCCCGCGAGCCGCGCCGCCTCCACCGCCTCGCCCGTCGCGGTCATGTGCGCGCCCGTCCGCGTCCAGCCGACGAGGAGCCAGGCCGCGAAGGCCGCGATCAGCATCCAGAGCAGGAGGAGCGGCAGGCCCATCAGGTCGCCCCGCGCGAGCCCGGTGAACTCCGTCGGCCAGCGCCCGACGAAGGCGACCCCCTGCGTCAGCATGTAGGAAAGCCCCTTCGCCACCGCCGCCGTGCCAAGCGTCATGATGAGGGAAGGAATGCGGAGCCGGGTCACCCCGAACCCGTTGAACGCGCCCGCCGAGAGCCCAATGGCGATGGCGGCGAGCACGGCGAGCGGCGGCGCGACGCCGGAATGCACCAGCGCGCCGCAGGCGACGGCGGAAAGGCTCGCGACCTCGGAAATCGAGAGGTCAAGCTCGGAGACGATCAGCGCAAGCGTGAAGCCGAGCCCGAGAATGGCGAGGAAGCTCGTATCCTTCAGCACGTTGAGGAGATTGGGCGCGGTCGCGAAGCGCGGCGCGAAGAGGATGAAGAAGAGGATGATCGCAGCGCCCGCGATGGCCGTTCCGTAAGTCTCGATGACCTGCTTCATCGCCGCCCCGCCTCCCAGGCTCCGACTAGAAGTCAGAACGCCGCCGCGTTCAAGACGTCTCCCCGGCGAGCGCGGCGCCGAGGGGCGCGAGCGCACGGTGCGCAGCGAGGAAATGCGGCAGCAGGCGATCCATCCGCGCCGCCTCCCCCGCCTCCGGCTCGAACCGCGCGCTCTCGCGCACGAGCGCTTCTTGAGCCGCCGCGAGCTTGGGAAACCGCCCCAGCGCCGTCATCGCGGCGAGGGCCCCGCCGAGCAGCCCCGGCTCCGGCCCGCCCGCACGGACGAAGGGCCGGCCGCAAGCGGCGGCCTTGATCCGCGCCCAGTCCGCGCTCGCCGCGCCGCCCCCGCCGAACCGGACCTCGGAGACGCGCGCGCCCGTCGCCGCCTCTGCCCGGTCCAGCACGATCCGGTTGAGAAAGGCGACGCCCTCGAGCGCGGCGCGGAGAAGGTCCCCCGGCCCGTGCGCCCTGTCGAGCCCGACCCATGCGCCGCGCAGCGATGCGTCCCACCACGGCGTCCGCTCCCCGCGAAGATAGGGCAGGAAGAGGAGCGGCGCGGCGGCGCGGGGCGCGGCGAGGAGCCGCGCCATAGCCGACTCCGGCCCCTCCCCCGGCGCGAGGAGGCCCAGCGTCCAGAGCAGCGTGTCCCCGCCCGAAAGGCTCGGCCCGCCCAGCTGCTTCGCCCCCTCGCCCCAGTCCACCGAAAGGAGCCCCTCCGCCTCCGCCGGCGCGTCGGAAAAGACGCCGAATACCTCCGTCGTCCCCGTCAGGTTGTAGCCGTAGCCCGGCCGCAGGGCGCCGAGGCCGAGCGCCGCCGCCCAGCTGTCATGCGCCATGGCGATGACGGGACGCCCCGCCAGCCGGGCGAATGCGCCCGGAAGCCCGTCGCGGACGGGGCCGAGCCGTTCGAGCGGGTCGAGCGCCGGCGGCGCGAGGCCGGGGTCGAGGCCGAGCGCGGCGAGGATAGAACCTCCGCCGCCCGCAGACGCAGCGAGGAGCCGCGCGCTCGAAATCGCATCCGTCGCCACCCGGCCCGTGAGCCGCGCGTTGAGAAAGTCCTTCGGCTCGACGACGGCTCGCGCCCGCGCCAGCGCCTCCGGCTCCTTCCGCGCCAGGCGAAAGAGCCTGAGCGCCGGGTGAAACGCGTCGAGACGCGCCGCCTCCGGCGCGCCGGGCGGCGCGAGCGCGCGCGCCTCCTCCGCCAGCGGCGCCGCAGCCCGGTCGGCGAAGCCGATCGCCGCGCGGACCGGGTTTGCGCCCGCGTCGAGCAGCACCTGCGTCCGCGTGAAGCCGGCGACGGCGACCGCCCCGATCCGGTCGAAATCGCCCTTCAGCGCCTCCGCCAGCACCCCGGCGATGCGCTGCGCCGCCCGCCACCAATCTTCCGGGTCCGCCTCGATTTCGGGCGGCGAGGCGCTCGGCTCCGCCGCCGAGGCGAGCGTCACGCCGTCCGGCCCCGTGACGCCCCCGCGCATCGCGCCGGCGCCGAGGTCGAAGGACAGGATCAGGTCCCGAAGCTCCATTCCGTCTTCCTCGCCGCCGCATGGGGCGCCCGTGCTCGATGGAGTCCGACCCGGTGAAGTCGTCGGCGCCGGCTGAGGGGCTCGAACCCCAGCCCCCCCGATTACAAATCTCTCGGTGACCTATCTTCGCGAGTTCGCGTGAGTTTCGCAAAGCGCATTTTGCCGCTTTTCCTCAATTCTATAACT
>JAUHWJ010000455.1 GCA_030424705.1 Alphaproteobacteria bacterium
CGTGCCGAGCCAGACATCGGTCGAGCAGGATTCGCGGTAGCCTTCGAGCGGATAGCGGCTGATCGAGGCTCCGAGGAAGAGGAGGTCGTCGAAATGCGGCAGGCTCCGCTTCGTGCCGCCGCCGCGGATGTCGTAGATGCCGGTCGCCGCCGCGCGCCGGATCTCTGCGTTCACCGCCGGGGTGAAGGTGGCGGAGAAGCGCGGCGGGGTCCTCGGAAAGTCGCTCATGGGGCGGGCCTCAATAGGACGACGCGTTGTCGATGCTGAACGTATAGAGACGGCGGGCTGAGCCGTAGCGGCGGAACTCCTCCGGCCGCGCCGTCCCCTCCGCCTCGCCGCGGCGGAGGAGGTCCTCCAGCATCTCGAGATGCTCCGGGCGCATCTCCTTCTCCACGCAGTCCGCGCCGAGGGATTTCACCGACCCGCGGACGAAGATCAAAGCCTCGTAGAGCGAATCCCCAAGCGCCTCGCCCGCATCGCCAAGCACGACGAGCCGGCCGGACTGCGCCATGAAGGCGGACATGTGGCCGATATCGCCATGCACCACGATGTCTATCCCCTTCATCGAGATGCCGCAGCGAGAGGCGGCGGAGCCCTTCACGACGAGGAGCCCGCCGCGCCCCGTCGCCCCGGCGTATTGCGAGGCGTCGCCCTCGATGATGACGGCGCCCGACATCATGTTCTCCGCCACGCCGGGGCCCGCCGAGCCTTCGATGCGGATGGTTGCCTGCTTGTTCATGCCGCCGCAATAATAGCCCGTGGAGCCGCGCACCCTGATCTCCACCGGCGCGTCCACGCCCGCGGCGACCGCATGCGCGCCGCGGGGGTTCAGCACTTCCCATTCGGTGCGGTTCGTCTCCTGCCCCTTCAGGGAATGAAGCGCGGCGTTGAGCGACCGAAGCGGAGCGGCGGCGAGGTCGAAGGTCTCCATCCGCTCAGCGCTCCCAGAAATAGACGGTGGCGGGCTCCGGCTCCCAGACGCGCGCGGCCTCTATCCCCGGCAGCGTTGCGAGCGCGCGATATTCGGAGCCGAAGGCGACGTTGCAGGCGATCGGGTCCCTCACCACGCCGAAGCCGTCGCGCGAGCCGACGACGAAGGTGAAGAAGCCGTCCAGCTCCTTCAGCGTCGCCTCCAGCGCGTCGCCGAGGCTTTCGCCGGCCTGCATCCGTTCGCTGATAAAGGCGGCGGCGACTTCTGTGTCGTTCTCCGTCTCGAAGGCCATGCCCTTCCGCTGCAGCTCGCGCCGGACGGAATTGTGGTTCGAGAGCGAGCCGTTATGGACCAGACACTGGTCCGGCCCGGTGGAGAACGGGTGCGCGCCCATCGTCGTCACTGCGGATTCCGTGGCCATGCGGGTGTGGCCGATCCCGTGCGTGCCGGCCATGTCCGCGAGGCCGAACCGCCGGGCGACATCCCGCGGCAGGCCGACTTCCTTGTAGATCTCGATCCGCTCGCCGGCGCTCATCGCCTTCAGCCCGGGCCGGGCGGCCAGCGCCGCCTCCCGCGCCGCGTCCAGCCGGTCCGCGGGAAGCTCGAGCAGCGCATGCGTGTCCTTGACGCGGAGTGAAACCTCGCAGCCGAGGGCGCGGGAGACGGCGTCCGCCAGACCGGGAAAATCCGCCTCCGGGTTCGCGGACTGGAGCGTGAGCCGCGCGCGACCCGCCTCCGGCCGACCGTAGATCGCGATTCCCGCCGAGTCGGGCCCGCGATCCGTCATCGTCACGAGCATGTCGGTCAGCAACGCGCCGAGCCGGGGCTCCAGCGACGCGTCCTTGAGGAACAACCCCACGATGCCGCACATGCGATCTCTCCCTGTCTCGCCCTAAAGGGAATGTTTTTTCACTGACGCGCAAGTCGATTCTCCAAGGGGAAAGACAGGCGAGCGCCTCTGTCGCATGCTTGCCGGTGCGAGATTTTCCTATTAGTGAAAATCCGCCTGAATACTTCACTCCGGGGCGAAGCCATGCCGACATCAGCCGCAAGGCGGCCGCGCAAGCCGGCCCTCGATCAGGATCCGCACCGCGTCCGCGACGCCGGGGGGCGCAATCTCGAGGCCGCGATAGGGCGGGAGGTGCGGAGCCTCCGCCGCCAGCAGGGGCTCACCGTGGCGGAGCTCGCGCGCGCATCCGGGCTCAGCCTCGGGATGCTCTCCAAGATCGAGAACGGCGCGACTTCCCCCTCGCTCACCACGCTCCAGGCGCTCGGCCACGCCCTTTCCACGCCCGTCACCGCCTTCTTCCGCAGCTTCGAGGAGCGGCGGGAGGCGCATCATGTCCGCGCCGGGGATCATGTGGAGATCGAGCGTCGGGGCACCCGCGCGGGGCATCAGTATCATCTGCTCGGCCATATCGGCTCGAACGGTTCGGGCGTGGTCGTCGAGCCCTATCTCATCACCCTGACCGCGGAGAGCGACCGTTTCCCAACCTTCCAGCATGAAGGACTGGAGCTTCTTTACGTGCTCGAAGGCGAGGTGGATTATCGCCATGGCGATACGATCTATCCGCTGAAACCGGGGGACAGTCTGCTCTTCGATGCGGACGCGAGGCACGGGCCTGAGACGCTGGTCAAGCTGCCAGCGCGCTATCTCTCGGTCATCGCCTATCCGCAGGGTTGAATAGTAAGCGATATATCCCGCCGAAGTTATCGCTTGCCCGTCCCCCGCACGCTTGCGATATCTTCGCGCCTCATGGTCCAGAACGGAGAGACCGCCTTGCGTCCGACCGGGAATCGCCGCTTTCCGCCTTTGGCTGCCGCGACCGCCCCGCCCCCTGGCGTTTCGCCGAGCTGACCCGGAGCCGATGTCCGACTGGCTCTCCCCCACGGAATGGCAGGCGCTCTCGCTCTCGCTCCGCGTCTCCTTCTGGGCGACGGCTGTAAGCCTGCCGCTCGGCGTGCTCACGGCCTATGCGCTCGCGCGCTGGCGCTTTCCGGGCCGGCAGGCGCTCAACGGGCTCGTGCATCTGCCGCTGATCCTCCCACCTGTCGTGACGGGCTATCTCCTCCTCCTCGCCTTCGGCCGGCGCGGCGCGGTCGGCCAGTATCTCGACGAGTGGTTCGGGATCGTCTTCGCCTTCCGCTGG
>JAUHWJ010000003.1 GCA_030424705.1 Alphaproteobacteria bacterium
GAGACTTCTGCGTGCGGCGGCGCTCGCCGGTGCCAGCCTGGGTTTCGCCGCTCAGGCATCTTCCGCAACACTCGTGGGAGATGCGATCAGCGGCTTCGCGATCTTCCCGAATACGACCATCGAACCTACCGCAGTCGTCTCCAGTCCGCTGACTGTGACGGATGACGCCACCGACGCTTTTCGCTTTGGCGAAGGCGACCGCTTCATGATCGATGTCAACGCATCCTCGGTCACCCTCACCTATGAGTTTAACGCGACGTTCTTTCCAGTCGGTCCGGAGAGCAGCCCCGGCGCTGACGATTCCTGCAACTGCCTGCTGCTCGCCGGCCTGAACTTCAGCGACGGATCGACCATCACCGGCCTTTCCATCGGAACGGCGACTGGAGGCTTCGGGTCATTTGACGTTGCGACTGGCGCGGAGTTCGGAACCAACGCGCTTGCCAACTTCGCGTTTCCCGCGTCTCCGACCGGTCTTCTGGCAACCCTGCTGGCAGGCAGCGACGCGGCCGGCGGAGAATATGTGCTGATCGACGTCGGCGGGCTTACGCTCCTGGATGGGGACAGCCTCACACTCGGGTTCTCCACAGCGGGCGGCGGCAATGTCGGAGCCGTCCCGCTCCCGGCCAGCGCCTGGCTCTTGATCGCTGGGATCGGCGCGCTTGGCGGCCTTTCCCGCCGCCGTCGGCGGGCTGCCGCCTGAAGCGCCGGTCTGCGCAGGACATAGAGACGGCGGGCGCGGCGACAGAAACGCCGCGCCCTTTCCGCTTTCGCGCCGGCCCGCGCCCGTGCAAGTCTCCGCCAGCGATTCCAAGGAGGAGACAGACATGCCCGGAACCATCGAAAAGCGCCTCGCCGAACTCGGCGTCGAGATCGGAACCCCCGCCGCGCCCGCCGCCAACTATGTGCCGACAGTGCGGACGGGCAATCTCGTCTTCATCTCCGGCCAGGTGAGCCAGGACGCGTCCGGCCTCATCAAGGGCAAGCTCGGCGCGGACATGAGCGTCGAGGACGGCGCTAAGGCCGCAAGGTCTTGCGCGATCCGGCTCATCGAACAGATGAAGATGGCGACGGGCGATCTCGACAAGGTCAAGCGGGTCGTGAAGCTCCTCGGCATGGTGAACTCCACGCCGGACTTCCCCGACCATCCGAAGGTCGTGAACGGCTGCTCCGACCTCCTCGTGGAGGTGTTCGGCGACAAGGGCCGCCACGCCCGCTCCGCCGTCGGCGTCGTCAACCTGCCCTTCGGCGTCGCCGTCGAGGTCGAGGCGATCATCGAGGTCGAATGACGCCCGCCCTGCCCCGCGCCTTTCTCGAACGCCCGCTCGCCCATCGCGGTCTCCATGACCGGGCGGCGGGCGTGATCGAGAATTCCCGCGCCGCCGCAGAGGCCGCCATCGCCGCCGGCTACGGGATCGAGCTCGACCTCCAGCTCTCTGCGGACGGTGAGGCGATGGTCTTCCATGACGACGAGCTGAACCGATTGACAGGGGAGACGGGGCCGGTGCGGGAGCGGACGGCGCGGGAGCTCTCCCGCATCCGGCTCACGGGGTCCGACGAGACGATCCCGACCCTCGCCGAGTTCCTCTCCCTCGTCGGGGGGCGCGCGCCGCTTCTTGTCGAGGCGAAGGACCAGAGCCTCGTCATGGGCCCGGTTGACGGGCGGCTCGAGCGGCGCGCTGCGCGGCTCCTCTCCGCCTATGACGGCGAGAAGGCCGTCATGTCCTTCAACCCGCATTCCGTCGCCCTTCTTCGCGACGCCGCGCCCGCGATCCCCCGCGGGCGGACGACATGCTCCTTCCGGGAGGATTACTGGTCCGGCCTCGCCCCCGAACGGCGGGCCGAACTCGCGCGGATGGACGACCTTGACGCGCTCGGATGCGGCTTCATCTCTCATCAGCACAACGACTTGGGCGACGAAGAGGTTGCGCGCGTGAAGGCGACGGGGCTCCCGATCCTCTGCTGGACGATCCGCTCGCCGGAGGCGGAGGCCGCGGCGCGGCGCGTGGCGGACAACGTGACCTTCGAGGGCTACCGGGCTTGAGCGAGGAGCCGGCCTTCTCCATCGACGTGGAGACGGCGATCTCCGCCATTCCCGCCGCCGCATGGGACGGATGCGCCGCGCCGGAGGCTGCGGATGGCGACCGCCCGAAGGACCCCTTCACCACTCACCGCTTCCTCCTCACGCTGGAGGAAAGCGGCAGCGTCGGCGGCCGCTCCGGCTGGCTGCCGCGGCATCTGAAGGCGACGACGCCGGACGGTCGGCTCGCCGGCGTCATGCCGCTCTACGGCAAGACGCACAGCCAGGGCGAATATGTCTTCGACCACAACTGGGCGCACGCCTTCGAACATGCGGGGGGGGAGTACTACCCCAAGCTCCAGGGCGCCGTCCCCTTCACACCCGCCACCGGCCGGCGGCTGCTGACCGCGCCCGGCGCACCGGCGGAGACGGATCTCGCGCTCCTCCAGGGCGCGATCCGGCTCGCAGAGGCCAACGGCCTGTCCTCGCTCCACGTCACCTTCTGCACCGAGGCGGAATGGCGCCGCGGCGGCGAATACGGACTTCTCCGCCGGCAGGACCAGCAATTCCACTGGGAGAGCCGGGGCTATTCGACCTTCGCGGATTTCCTCGCCGACCTCGCCAGCGACAAGCGCAAGAACCTGCGGAAGGAGCGCGCGAAGGCGGTGGAGAACGGCGTCCGCATCCACCGGCTGACCGGGGACGACATAAGGGAGGAGCACTGGGCGGCCTTCTGGGACTTCTATCAGGACACCGGGAACCGCAAATGGGGCCGCCCCTATCTCACCCGCCGCTTCTTCGACCTCGCGCAGGAGCGGCTCCGGCATGACGCGCTCCTCGTCATGTGCGAGCGCGGCGGGCGCTGGATCGGCGGGGCGCTGAACTTCATCGGGCGGGAGACGCTCTTCGGCCGCTACTGGGGCTGCGTGGAGCACCACCCGTTCCTGCATTTCGAGGCGTGCTATTATCAGGCCATCGACGCCGCGCTGGAGCTCGGCCTCACCCGCGTCGAGGCCGGGGCGCAGGGGGCGCACAAGCTCGCCCGCGGCTACCTGCCGACGCCGACATACTCGCTGCACCACATCACGGACCCGCGCTTCCGCCGCGCCGTCTCCGACTATCTGGGGCGGGAGCGGGCGGCGGTTGACGAGGAGATCGAATACCTGCGAAGCCGGGGGCCGTTCAGGAAGGGAGACTGACATGGCCGCGAAGCTGACCGACGCCGAGCGGGAGGCCGCCCTCCCCGCCCTCGCCGCCGCCTCCTGGGCGCATGAGCCGGAGCGGGACGCGCTGAAGAAAACATTCCGCTTCAAGAATTTCGTGCGCGCCTGGGGCTGGATGAGCGCGGTGGCGCTGGAGGCGGAGAAGATGGACCATCACCCGGAATGGTCCAACGTATACGGAACCGTCGAGGTGACGCTGACGACGCATGACGCGAAGGGCCTCACCCAGCTCGACCTCGCTCTCGCACGGAAGATGGACGCGCTGGCGCGCGGGTGAATTCCTCCGGGAATCATCCGCGGCGTGCTATGCTGTGTAGATGACCGACAGTTCACATGACCGCGTGACGCGCATGATCCGCCTTTCCGCCCCGCCGGAAGACGTGTGGCGGGCAATCGGCGATTTCGACGGCGTAGCGGGCTGGCACCCCGCATTCGTAGCCGCCGAACCGACGGAGATCGACGGCGAGCGCTACCGCCGGCTGACCACGACCGAAGGCGAACAGTATTTCGACCGTCTGATCGAGACGGGGCCGCTGCGCTACGCCTACGAGACGGCCGAGGGGCCGCTGGCGCTCTCCGACTTTCGCGCGACGCTCGCCTGTGTGGCGGAGAAGGGCGGCTGCCACGTCTTCTGGTCCGCCCGGTTCGAGCCGCCGGAGGGGCAGGAGCGCGAGGCGGACGAAGTCGTCGGAGCCCTCTTCGAGATCGGCCTGGCCGCGCTCGCGGATCGTTTCCAGTGATGGCGCGCCCGGTCAAACTCTGTTAACCAAACTTGCGATACCGTGACGCGTCGACGACCGGCGCGGCGGATCGAAGGAAGGGGCGAAGGGCGTCGAGCGGCCCTTTCTCTCCCCACGCACGCGTCCTATAAGCCGACCGACGAAACCGCCCCCGGAGCCGGGGGCCACAAGGCGAGCAAGAATGTTCAACGGCCTCTTCGGCATGTTCTCCTCGGACATGGCCATCGACCTCGGCACCGCCAACACGCTTGTCTACGTGAAGGGCAAGGGCATCGTCCTCAACGAGCCCTCGGTCGTCGCCTATCACATCAAGGACGGGAAGAAGGAGGTTCTCGCCGTCGGCGAGGATGCGAAGCTCATGCTCGGGCGAACCCCGGGCTCGATCCAGGCGATCCGCCCCATGCGCGACGGCGTGATCGCGGATTTCGACGTGGCCGAAGCCATGATCAAGCACTTTATCCGGAAGGTGCACCGCCGCGGCTTCTTCACCGCGCCGCAGGTCATCGTCTGCGTGCCCTATGGCGCGACGGCGGTGGAGGAGCGGGCGATCATGGAATCGGTGCTCTCCGCCGGCGCGCGGAAGGCCGCCCTGATTCCCGAGCCGGTCGCCGCCGCCATCGGCGCCGGGATGCCTTTCGGCGAGCCGACAGGCTCCATGGTGGTCGATATCGGCGGCGGGACGACGGAAGTCGCCGTCCTCTCGCTCGGGGACATCGTCTACGCCCGCTCGATCCGCGTGGGCGGGGACAAGATGGACGACGCGATCATCTCCTATCTCCGCCGCCAGCAGAACCTCCTGATCGGCGAGGCGACGGCGGAGCGGATCAAGAAGGCCATCGGCACCGCCCGCACGCCCGATGACGGGCGCGGCAAGGCGATGGAGATCCGCGGGCGGGACCTCATCAATGGCGTTCCAAAGGAAATCGAGATCACCCAGGCGCAGATCGCCGACGCGCTGCAGGACCCGGTGCAGCAGATCGTCGAGGCGGTGATGGTCGCCCTCGAAGCCACGCCGCCCGACCTCGCCGCGGACATCGTGGACCGCGGCGTGATGCTGACGGGAGGCGGAGCCCTCCTCGGGGACCTTGACCGCGCGCTCAGGGAGCAAACGGGGCTCGCCGTCACCATCGCAGAGGAATGCCTGAACTGCGTCGCGCTCGGCACGGGCAAGGCGCTGGAGCATCGGGCCGCGCTGAGGCATGTTCTGAGGGACAGCGTCTGACGCTGGGCGCCGAAGCGTCCCGCGGGAGGAACAGAGATGGCCGCGCGGGAGCGGGAGGACATCGGAGCGGAATTCGGGCGGCTCCTGCGCCGCGGCCTGATCGTCGCGCTCGTCCTTCTCGCGCTCGCGCTCCTGGTCCTCTGGCGGGCGGACAGCCCGCGCCTCGAACGCCTGCGCATGAGCCTCGCGGACTGGGCGACGCCCTCGGTCGAGATGACGGCGGACCCGATCGGCGCGCTTTCCGACATGGCGGCGGACTTCCGGGACTTCACGCGCGTTCATGAGCGGAACCGGGAGCTCCGCGCCGAAATCCAGCGCCTCCGCGCCTGGCGGGAGACGGCGCAGCAGCTGGAGCAGGAAAACGCCCAGCTTCGCGCGCTCAATAACCTCCGCCTTGGCTCCCGCACCGGCTTCGTCGCCGGTGAGGTGATTGCGGACAGCGGGAGCCCCTTCGCGCAGTCGGCGCTCCTGAACATCGGCGCCGATGACGGGGTGATTGACGGTGCCGCAGCGGTGGACGGAGAAGGGCTTGTGGGCCGCGTCGTCGGCGTCGGGCGGCGGGCCTCGCGCGTGCTCCTTCTTACCGACTTCAATAGCCGTGTTCCCGTGAAAGTCCTGCCCTCCGGGCGGCGGGCGATCCTCTCGGGCGAGAATTCGGATTCGCCCCGGCTCAGCTTCCTCGACGCCCTCGCAGGCGTCGCGCCCGGCGACCAGGTGGTGACGACAGGCGATGGTGGCGTGTTCCCGCCGGACCTTCCCGTGGGGCGCGTCGCCGTAGTCGGCGAATACGGCGCGCGGGTGCAGGTGGCGGCGGATTACGAGCGGCTCGAATTCGTGCGCATCCTCCTCTATCGCCCCTCGACGCGGATCGACACGCCGGGCGGCCTGATCGCGCCCCGCGAAAGCCCCGCGGAGCCCGGCGATGCGGAGGGCGCCGCGCCGGGCGCGCCGGATGCGCCGCTGCTCGGTCAGGCGGGGGCGGATTGATGGCGGGGAACGCCTCTCGCCCCGCCCGTTTCGCGGGCATGGCCGCGCTCGCCGCGCTGGGCTGGCTCGCGATCCTGATCGGCCTCGCGCCGATCGACGCGCGGGCCGCCGCCTGGCCGGCGCCCGATCTCCTCTTCGGCGTCGTCGCCTGTTTCGTCGTGCGCCGCCCCTCCTCCTCGCCCGCTGCGCTCATCCTTGTACTCGGCCTCGCTCGGGACGTGCTGGGCGGCGGGCCGGCCGGGCTCGGCGCGCTCACGCTCTGGGCCGCGGCGGAATATCTCCGCTTCCACAGGGACCGCTTCATCCGCTCCCCGCTCGCGGAGGCGGGCGCGCTGGCGGCCCTCTCGCTTCTTCTGCCCCTGGCGCACCTCGTCGCGATGACCGCGCTTTTCGCGCCCTCGCCGCCGCTTTCTGTTCTGGCGCTCGGCGCCGCCTCGACCTTCGCGGCTGCGCTGGCGGTCCGGGTCCTGCTGGTCCACCTCCTGCGGATCGGCGGCGAGGCGGTGGAGAACCACCGTCTGATCGGGCGGGCGCGATGAACCGCTTCTCCTTCCGGAAGGACGCGTCGCGCCCCGGCGCCCCGCCCCGCATCAGCCGCCGCGGCGCCCTTCTCCTCGGCGCGCAGGCCGCGGTGATGGGGGCGCTCTTCTGGCGGCTGAAGGCGCTGCAGATCGATTCGGCGGACGAATACCTCCTGATGGCGGAGGAGAACCGGATCAATGTCCGCCTCCTGCCGCCCGCGCGCGGCGAGATTTTCGACCGGAAGGGCCGCCCACTCGCACTCAACCGGCAGAATTACCGCGTCGTCCTCGTGCGCGAGCAGGCGGGGGATGTGGAGGCCGTGCTGGACGAACTGGCGCGCCTCATCGACATCCCGCCCCATCAACGCAGCCGCGCCCTACGCGAGATCCGCTCGAAGAGCGCCTTCGTCCCCGTCACCGTCGCCGAGAACCTGGACTGGGAGACCTTCGCCCGCGTCAACGCCAACGCCCCCGCCTTGCCCGGCGTGACGCCGGAAGTCGGCCTCAGCCGCCATTATCCGGAGGGGGAGAAGCTCGGCCACGTGCTCGGCTACGTCGCCCGCTTCGCCGAGAACGACAAGGACCGGGAAGATGCGGACGATCCGCTCTTCCAGATCCCCGACTTCCATATCGGCAAGAACGGCGTGGAACGCGCGCTCGAGCCCGTGCTCCGCGGCTCCGCGGGGGCGAGCCGGATCGAGGTCAACGCCGTCGGCCGCGTAATCCGGGAGATCGACCGCAAGCCGGGCGCGCCGGGCGCAGATATCGGCCTCACCATCGACCTCGACCTCCAGCGCTACGCCCTCAGGCGGATGGAGGGGGAGAGCGCAGCGAGCGTGGTGATGGAGATCGAGAGCGGGGACATCCTCGCCCTCGCCTCCACCCCCGGCTTCGACCCGAACAAGTTCGTGACCGGGATCAGCCAGACCGAATGGAGCGCCCTGCTGGAGGACGAATACCGCCCCCTCGCGAACAAGGCCGTCTCCGGCCAGTATCCGCCGGGCTCCACATTCAAGATGATCGTCGCACTCGCCGCGCTGGAAGCCGGGGTCGCCGGCCCCGGCGAGTCGGTCTTCTGCAATGGCGGCTACAAGCTGGGGGACCGGATCTTCCATTGCTGGAAGCGCGGCGGTCATGGCCATGTGAGACTGAAGGAGGCGATCAAGTCCTCCTGCGACGTCTATTTCTACGAGATGGCCCGGCGCGTCGGCGTGGACCGGATCTCGGAAATGGCGGTGCGCTTCGGCCTCGGCCCGGCCCCGGCGCTCGAGATGACCGCGGTGCGGGACGGAATCGCGCCGACGCGGGCCTGGAAGCTCGCCCGGCACGGCGAGAGCTGGCAGCTCGGCGACACGCTCAATGTCGGCATCGGGCAGGGCTATGTCCTCTCCAGCCCGCTACAGCTCGCGGTGATGACCGCCCGCCTGGGCGGAGACGGCCGCATGGTGCAGCCGCGGCTCGTACGCACGATGGCCGGGCAGCCGGCGCCCGCGCCGGAGCCGGAGCCGCTCGGCGTCTCCGCCGCGCATCTGCGGCTGGTGCGGGAGGGGATGTTCGCCGTCTCCTCCGAACCCGGCGGCACCGCCTGGCGCAGCCGCATCGCCGATGAGGCGATGCTCATGGCCGGGAAGACCGGCACGAGCCAGGTGCGCCGCATCACGATGGCGGAGCGCGCCCGCGGCGTCACCCGCAACGAGGACCTGCCCTGGAACCGGCGGGACCATGCGCTCTTCGTCGCCTTCGCGCCGTGGGAGCAGCCGCGCTACGCCATCGCGACGGTGGTTGAGCATGGCGGCGGCGGCTCCCGCGCCGCCGCGCCCATCGCGAGGGACATCATGATGCGCGCACTCTATGGCGGGGAGCCGCCGCTCCGCGCCTATCCGCCCGAGGAACGGCGCGAGATCGAGGAGCGGCGGGAGCAGGAACGGCTCACGCCAGACGATGCGGCCGAGACGCCGCGGAACCGCGCATGAGCCTCGCCCTACGGCCTGCGAGAAAAGGAGAGCGCCTCAGCCTCTGGGCGCGCGTTCTGCGGCTCAACTGGGCGCTTCTGCTCCTCGTCGGCGCCATCGCCGCCGTCGGCTTCCTGATGCTCTTCTCGGTCGCCGGGGGCAACCTCGAGCCATGGGCGCGGCCGCAAATGCTCCGCTTCGCGGTCGGTTTCGCCGGGCTCCTGATCGTCGCCATGATCGACATCCGGTTCTGGAAGGCCGTCTCCCCGCTCATCTATGCCGGCGCGCTCGCGCTTGTGGCGGCTGTGGAGTTCGTGGGCGTGACGGGGATGGGCGCTCAGCGCTGGATCGCGCTCGGTCCGATCCGGCTGCAGCCTTCGGAGCTGATGAAGGTCGCCCTCGTTCTGGCGCTCGCCGCCTACTATGCGTGGCTCCCGCCCGAGAAGGTCTCCCGCCCCTTCTGGCTCCTGCCGCCTCTGCTCCTCATCCTCACGCCGATGGCGCTGGTTCTGATGCAGCCCGATCTCGGCACGGCGATCCTGCTCGCCGCGGGCGGCGCGGGGGTGATGTTCCTCGCAGGCGTCTCGCTCTGGTATTTCGCGGCGGGCGCGGCGGGAGCGACCGGGCTCGTCTCGGTCGTCTTCGCCTCGCGCGGGACGGAGTGGCAACTGCTCAAGGACTATCAGTTCCGCCGGATCGAGACCTTCCTCGACCCCAGCCAGGACCCGCTCGGCGCCGGCTATCACATCACGCAATCGACCATCGCGCTCGGCTCCGGAGGTTTCTCCGGTCGCGGCTTCATGGAGGGGACGCAGAGCCGGCTCAACTTCCTCCCCGAAAAGCACACCGACTTCATCTTCACCACGCTGGCGGAGGAGTTCGGCTTCATCGGCGCAGGCTCGCTCCTCTCGCTCTACGCGCTCGTGCTGGTCTTCGGCTTCGCCTCGATGGCCTCGAACCGGGACCGGTTCGGCTCCCTGCTCACCGGGGGCATGACGCTGACCTTCTTCCTCTATTTCGCCGTCAATGTCGGCATGGTGGTGGGGCTGATGCCAGTGGTGGGCGTGCCGTTGCCGCTTGTCTCCTATGGCGGCTCGGCCATGCTTGTGCTCCTCTTCGCCTTCGGCCTCATCCAGAGCGCGCATATCCATCGCAGGAGTTGACGTCTTGACGCATGTCCTCTTTTCCACCTCGCCCGAACAGGCTGCGGCCTGGGCGCCGCATCTGACGCGGATCGGGGCGGAGCTTTCCATCCCTTTCACCCTGCATCTCAAACCGTCCGCCGTCCCGCCGGAAGCGGTCGATATGCTGGTGCTGAACCCGGTTCAGGGCACGAAGGACCTTGCGCCCTACAAGGGCGCCCGCGTGATCCAGAGTATCTGGGCCGGGGTGGAGAGCTTTCTAGGGAACCCGACCCTGCCCCACGGGCCGGTCCTCTGCCGCATGGTGGAGCCGGGGCTGACCGAGGGCATGACGGATTATATCTGCGGCCATGTCCTCCGCCATCACCTCGACATCGACCACCATATCCGCCAGAGCGCGGAAGGTCGGTGGGAGCCGGTCGTCCCCCCCCTCTCACGCAACCGCAAGGTCGGCGTGCTCGGCCTCGGCGCGCTCGGGGCCGACGCCGCAGCCATGCTGGCCCGGCTCCGCTTCGACGTGGCGGGCTGGAGCCGCTCGCCGAAGGATGTGGAAGGCGTGCTCTGCTTTCATGGCGAGGCGGGCTTGCGGGAAATCCTCGCCCGCTCCGAAATCCTCGTCACGATCCTGCCCTCGACGGCGGAGACGCGGCATGTGCTGAATGCGGAGACGCTCGCGCTCCTGCCCCGCGGCGCCTGCATCGTCAACCCCGGCCGCGGGCCGCTGATTGACGACGATGCGCTCCTTGCCGCGCTCGCCTCCGGGCAGGTCCGCCATGCGACGCTCGACGTCTTCGTAGCGGAGCCGCTGCCGGCGGATCACCCCTACTGGCGCCATCCCCGCGTCACGGTAACGCCTCACATCGCGGCTGAGACGCGGCCGGAGGATGCGGCGCGCGTGGTGGTGGAGCAGATCGGTCGGATGATCCGCGGCGAGCCGCTTCTCAACATTGTTAACCCGTCACGCGGATACTAGATATTCCGCATCTGCGAAGGAGATGAGATGGTGACGGGGCCCGACGGCAAGCCGCGACTGATCGAGAGGCCTCCGAGGCGGAGCATCCTTCAACGTCTCCGCGGCAATTTCCTTGCAGGGATCGTGCTGGTCGCGCCCGTCGGTCTCACCGTCTATCTCGCGTGGACGGTCATCACCTTCATCGACCAGTCGATCGTTCCGTGGGTCCCGGCGCGCTACAACCCGGGAACCTATCTCGGCTCGGACGTGCCGGGCTTCGGCGTCATCGTTTTCCTCGCCTTCACCGCGCTGATCGGCTGGCTGACGAAGAACTTCTTCGGCAGGCAGATCGTGCGCGCCGGGGAGGGGATGGTCGCGCGGATGCCGATCATCCGCTCCATCTACAACGCGCTGAAGCAGATCTCAGAGACCATCCTCAGCCAGTCCGCCACCTCGTTCAAGCATGCCTGCCTGATCGAGTACCCGCGCAAAGATCTCTGGGCAATCGCCTTCGTCTCGACCGACACGAAGGGGGAGATCCCGGCGCGCGCCGGAACGCCGCAGATGGTGAGCGTATTTCTGCCGACTACGCCGAACCCGACCTCCGGCTTCCTCCTCTTCGTGCCGAAGCCCGATGTCGTCTATCTCGACATGACCGTGGAGGAGGCGGCGAAGCTCGTCATCTCGGCCGGCCTCGTCTCCCCGCCCTCCACCGCCGAGGTCGAGGCCGGTTTCGCCGTGCGCCGGCCGGAACTGGTCGAATAGCCCTCTACCCGTCCCGCCACCAGACGTCCGGCAGGAACCCGATCCAGTCCCCATAGAGCGGCGTCCGCTCCGGAAAGCGCAGGTCCGCGTCGTGGGCGATCCGGCTCCTCGGCGCATGCCAGAACGGCGCGACGAGGCGGAGCGACGTCAGCGCCCGGTCGAGCGCGCGGACCGCCGCCTCGAACCCCTCCCGGTCCTCCGCCGCGTCGAGCGCGTCGAGCGCGGCCTCCACCGCCGGGTTGGCGACGCCCATGTAGTTGCGCGTCCCTGGCGTCTCCACCCCCGCCTCGCCCCAGTAGAAGCGCTGCTCGACGCCGGGGGAGAGGGAGAGCGCCCATTCGTTTACCATCACGTCGAAATCGTATTCGTTCCGCCGCCCCTGATACTGCGCCGAATCCACGAGCCGGATGCGCGCCTCGATCCCGAGCCGCTTCAGCGCCTCCGCCCAGGCGCCGGAAACCTGTTCGTCCGCCGACCGGCCGAGAAGGATCTCGAAAGCGAAGGGGCGGCCCGACGCGTCCTTCAGAACTCCGCCCTCCGCTCGCCAGCCCGCCGCCGCCAGCAGCTCCGCGGCGCGACGGAGATTCTCCCGGTTACGCCCGTCCCCGCGGGAGACGGGCTGCGAGACGGCGCCGTCGAGCGCTCCATCCGGCAGCGCGCCGGCATGGGG
Source organism: Alphaproteobacteria bacterium (assembly GCA_030424705.1). GTDB lineage: Bacteria > Pseudomonadota > Alphaproteobacteria > Rhodobacterales > Rhodobacteraceae > Pikeienuella. The sequence continues at coordinate 12,192 of JAUHWJ010000003.1, forward strand.
CGCAAGGATCGCCCGCTCCCGTCCCACCGCCGCGCCGGAATGGGCGAGCGGCGAGCCGCCGAAATAGCTTTCGATCCGCTCATAGGCGCCGGAGAGCATCGTCCGCCGGATCCACTCGAAATCGAGCGCCATCGTCAGCGCTTCGCGAACACGGATGTCTGCGAAGAGATCGCGCCGCGTGTTGAAGACGAAGCCGCGCATCCCCGAGGGTCGCCCGTGCGGAATCTCGGACTTCACGATCCGCCCGTCGATCGCCGCCGGAAAGTCGTATCCCGTCTCCCACCGCGCCGGATCGTCATCCTTGTAGACGTCGATCGCCCCCGCCTTGAACGCCTCCCAGACCGCGTTGGAGTCGCGGAAATACTCCACGATCACCTCGTCGAAATTGTGTTGCCCGCGCATCAGCGGCAGGTCGCGCGCCCAATGGTCCGGGTCGCGGCGGAAGACGATGCGGCGCCCGGGCTCGAAGGCGCCGACCGTGTAGGGGCCGGAGCCGAGCGGCGGCGCGAAGCTCGTCTCCGCGAAATCCCCGCTAAGTCCCGCCTGCGAAAAGACCGGCATGAGCGCGAGGATCAGCGGCGCCTCCCGCTCCGGCCGCTCGAAATGGAACCGGAGCGCCCGCTCCCCCGTCCTCTCCCAGCGCGCCACATTGGCCCAGATCGAGCGGAAATTCGGCCGCCCCTTCGTCCCCAGCGTCTCGAAGGCGAAGATCACGTCCTCCGGCGTCACAGGCGAGCCGTCCGAGAACCGCGCCGCCGGGTTCAGGGAGAATTCGACCCAGGCGCGTGAAGGGTTCGTCCCAGTTGCGGCCCATCATCGATTCGTAAAGCCGCCCGCGGAGGAGCCAGGGCGCCGTCCCTTTGACGATGAAGGGGTTCAGGCTGTCGAAGCCGCCGACCTCCCCGAAACGAATCGCGCCCCCTTTCGGCGCCTCCGGATTTACATGGGGGAGATGCGCGAATCCGGGCGCCAGCGCCGGTTCGCCGTGCATGGCGAGGCCGCCCTCCCCCGCCGCAGACGGTGAATCCATCATGAAAGGAACGGCGCATAGCGCTAGAATCCATAAGCATTTTCGGAGTCTGCAACTCATGCGCGAAGCCGTCGTTTCGCGATTTTCACGCTTGCCAAAACGGCCCCGATGACGCATCTTCACCTCACTGCTCGATAGGTTTCTTGCCTGTATGAAACCTGCCTCAATGCACTGACGCCCTCGCTTGCGGGGGCGTTTTTTTTGGCCTCGCCCCACGAATTGCGCTCCGCGCCGCCGCCGCTATGGTGCGCCGCGACAGAGACCAGCTTCAAGGCCCGACATGACCGACCGCCCGCTTTCCGGCAAGATCGCCCTCGTCACCGGATCGAATTCCGGCATCGGGCTCGGCATCGCCCGCAGCCTCGCCGCGCGGGGCGCCGCCGTCGCGCTCAACTCCTTCACCGACCGGAAGGAGGATCATGACCTCGCCGCCTCCCTCGCGGCGGAGACGGGATCGGACGTTCGCTACATTCCGGCCGACATGAGCGACGGTGCGGATTGCCGGCGCTATGTCGAGAAGGCCGCGGAGGCCTTCGGCGGGGTGGACATCCTCGTGAACAACGCCGGCATCCAGCATGTCTCCCCTATCCCCGACTTCCCCGTGGCGATGTGGGACCGGATCATTGCGATCAACCTCAACTCCGCCTTCCACACCACCGCCATCGCGCTCCCAATGATGCGGGCGAAGGGCTGGGGCCGGATCGTCAACATCGCCTCCGCCCACGGCCTCACCGCCTCGCCCTTCAAGTCGGCCTATGTCGCGGCGAAGCACGGCATCGTCGGGCTAACGAAGGTGACGGCGCTGGAGGCCGCAGGCCAGCACATCACCTGCAACGCGATCTGCCCCGGCTACGTACTGACGCCGCTCGTCGAGGCGCAGATCCCGGCGACGATGAAGGAATACGGTAAGGACCGGGAGACGGTGATCCGCGACGTGATGCTCGCCCGCCAGCCCTCCAAGGAGTTCGCGACGGTGGAACAGATCGGCGGCACAGTCGCTTTCCTCTGCTCGGAGGATGCGGCGCAAGTGACAGGGACGACGATCTCGGTGGACGGGGGCTGGACGGCGCTCTGACGCCGTCAGAGCGGCGTCACGTCCGTCGCCTTCATCTTCACCAGCCGCCGCTCCAGCACGCGGAGCTTGCCCGTCTTCTCGCGGAAGACCTTCATGTGCGGCGTGTCGAAATGCGCGGCGAGCGCCGCCTCGTCCCGCCATTCCTCATAGACGCGGAACCGTCGCGGGTTCACGATGTCGGAATAGAAGCGATAGACGATGCAGCCGTCTTCCTTCGCCGTCTCCTCCATCATCTTGAGCGCGGCCGCCATGGCCGGCCAGGCGTCTTCCGGGTGGAACTCGATCTCTCCGGTCACGACAATCATCGGCTCTGCCCCTCCTCCAGCGCGGAGACGAGGCGGCTCAGCCGCTCGATCTCCTCGTCCACGACGCCGAGCGCGGCGAGATGCGCCGCCGTCTCCCTCAGGTAATCCAGATTGGTCCCCGCAGGCCCCGCCGCGCGGGCGATGACCTCGGCCTGCCGCTCGGGCGTGAGCCCGCCGCGGTATTGCGCGTGCGAGCGGTCCATCACATAGGCGAGCGCCCGCGCCTCCCGCCCGTCCTCGATCCGGATCGGGAGGATGCGTTCGAGATAGGAATAGGTCACAAGCTCCCGCGCGCGGAGATAGGCGTGCGTCTCTGCGCGGCTCTCCGCCGGCACGCGATAGGCGACGCCCTCGCAGGAAGCGCCCGGCGCCTCGTCGAGCGCGAGGACAAGGCCGGGATAATCCGGCGTCCCCCGATAGGTGATGGAGTCGAGGCAGAAGCGCCGCACATAACCCGGCAGCCGCGCCCGCGCGCGCTCTGCATAGGCGAAACCCGGCTTCCACATGAGGGAGCCGTATGCGAAGACCCAGAGGTCGGCGGCTTCGTCGGTCATCGTCCGCTTCTAACGCGCGCCAATCCGGGCCGCCAGTCGGAGAACGCACATGCGGAAACTGAAGCTGCTCGCCGGGCTGATCGTCACCGTGATGGTGGCGGCCGGGGTGTGGTGGCTCATCGCCGCGCGGGCGCAGGAGGCGGCGCTCGCCGCCTGGATGGAGGCGCGGCGCGCCGCCGGCTGGCAGGCGGAGGCGGAGATTTCGGTTCGCGGCTTCCCCTCCCGGCTCGACCTGACGCTGACGAAGCCCGCGCTGGCGGACCCGGAGGCGGGCTGGGCCTGGTCCGCCCCCTTCCTCGAG
>JAUHWJ010000456.1 GCA_030424705.1 Alphaproteobacteria bacterium
GCGTCTTCGGCGTCGTCGTCGCGTTGGCGTGCAGCCTTGTCCTCATTGCACCACTCCAATCTCCCGAAGCAGCGCCATTCCACGACAAAACCCATCGCTTTCCAACCAATCATCTCTGACTGAACACTGGCGGGAGGGAGGCCGCGGCCCGGGCTAGTCGCCCTGGCCAAGGGAAGCGGGGGGAGCGCCGCGCTTTCGCCCGGCCTTGTCCGGCCGCCTCACCACCCCTCGCCATAGCGGACGCGCTCGGGCCCGGTTCCGACCGGGCTTTGCTGGCGGCCGGTATCGGGGCCGGAGGCGGCGGCGTGGGGGGCTTTCTCGATGCGCACGCGGAGGTCATACCACGCGGCCTGTCCGGTGACGGGGTCGGAATTCGCCCAGCGCATCCCGTCCCCCTTCGGCGGCAGAAGCTCGTGGATCAGGTGATTGAGGAGAAAGCCCTTCTCCGTCTCCTCCGCGCCCTCGCCCAGCGCCCAGGCGCCGCGGCGCTTGCCGATGGCGTTCCAGGTCCAGACCGTTTTCGGGTTCAGCGCCTCCATCAGGGCGACGGGGACGTGGATGCGCCCGTGGGCGGAGGTCAGATACGCCCAGTCCCCCTCCTCGAACCCGTGCTCGCGCCAGATTTCGCCCGGAACGTAGAGCGGGTTGTGCCCGTGGATCTGCCGGAGCCAGGCGTTCTGCGAGCCCCATGAATGATACATCGCCATGGGGCGCTGCGTGACCGCGTGGAGCGGGAAGTCGCCCTCCGCGACCGCCTGCTCCTCGAAGGGGCGGAGCCAGACGGGCAGCGGGTCGAACGCCTCCGCGATGCGGGCGCGGAGATGCTCGGGCGGCTGGACCGCGCCCTTGCCCTCGGCGGCGAGCTGGAACTTCCGCATCGGTTCCAGATAGAGATTGAAGAGATAGGGCTGGATCTTGTCGAAGAAGCCCGTCTCCACCGCCCAGTCCTGATATGCCGCGTTCCAAGGCTTGAAGAAGCGCGCCTCGTCGGGGACATGGCGCGTCCAGAAGCCGCCGTTTTCGATGTAGCGCTCGATCTGCTTCGGGTTGGGCTCGCCGCGGCCCTCGCCCGAGCCGTCCTCGTTGCGCCAGCCGGCGAGGGGGCCGACTCCCGGGCGGCGCTGGTGGTTCACCATGTAGTCGGCATAGTCGCGATAGCGGCGTGCGCCCTCCGGCGTCACGAGGCCGGGGAGGCCCAGCTTCACGCCGAGGTCGATGAGGGCGGACTGGAAGCCCCGCACGTTCCTGTCGGGCTCGAAGACCGGCCAGCGGATCGCGTCCGCCGCCGCGTCGGGCTCGCAGATCGGGCGGTCGAGGAGCGAGATGCAGTCATGCCGTTCGAGATAGGTCGTGTCGGGCAGGACGAGATCGGCGAAGGCGACGGTTTCGGATGAGTAGCTGTCCGCCACGATGATCTTCGGGATCGTGTAGGAGCCGTCCGGCTCCTTCCGCGTCAGCATCTCCATGGTCTCCGCCGTGTTCATGGAGGAGTTCCAGGCCATGTTCGCCATGTAGAGGAAGAGCGCCTCGATCCGGTACGGGTCCTTCGCCGCGGCGTTGGAGATGACCATGTGCATGAGGCCGTGGGCCGAGAACGGATGCTCCCAGGTGAAGGCCTTGTCTATGCGCTTCGCGCGGCCCTCCGCGTCGATGGCGAGGTCTTCCGGCCCGCGGGGATAGCCGAGATGCGGCCCGTCGAGCGCGGCGCCGGGCGTCGACTTGTGGTGCGGCGGCGGGTGCGCCTCGAAGGGCTTGGGGTAGGGCGGCTTGAAGCGCATGCCCCCCGGCGTCTCCACCGAGCCGAGGAGGATCTGCAGGAGGTGGAGCGCGCGGCAGGTCTGGAAGCCGTTGGAATGGGCGGAGATTCCGCGCATGGCGTGGAAGGAGACGGGGCGGCCGACCATGCGCTCGTGCCGCTCTCCCTTCCAGTCCGTCCACGGCTGTTCGATGACGATTTCTTCCTCGAAGGCGGCGCGGGCGAGTTCGGCGGCGAGGCGGCGGATCGTCTCCGCGCTCACGCCGGTCTCGGCGGCGACGGCCTCCGGCGCGTATTCGGGTTCGAGATATTTCCGCGCCAGAAGCTCGAAGACGGGCGTGCAGCGGCCGCCGTTCGGGCCGGGGAAGTCGCCCTTCATCGCGGGCTTCACGCCGGGGGTGTCGAAGGGGACGGCCTCGCCCGCGTCGCGGCTCCAGACGAGGGGCTTTCCCGCCTCGTCCCGAACGAAGAGGCCGAAGCTGTCCGATGTGGGATCCCGGTTCACGAGGAAGGGGGCGTTCGTGTAGCGGATGAGGTAGTCGAGATCGACCTTCCCGGCCTTCAGGAGTTCCTGAACGAGGGAGAGGATGAGGAGACCGTCCGTCCCCGGCGTGATGCCGATCCATTCGTCGGCGACAGCGTTGTAGCCGGTGCGGATCGGGTTGACGGCGATCACCTTGGCGCCCCGCGCCTTCAGCTTGCCGAGGCCGATCTTGATCGGGTTCGAATCGTGATCCTCCGCCACGCCGAAGAGCATGAAGAGCTTCGTCCTCTCCCAGTCCGGCGAGCCGAATTCCCAGAAGGCGCCGCCCATCGTGTAGATGCCGGCGGCGGCCATGTTGACGGAGCAGAAGCCGCCATGCGCGGCGTAGTTCGGCGTGCCGAAAAGCTGCGCCCACCAGCCGGTGAAGGACTGGGACTGATCGCGCCCGGTGAAGAAGGCGAGCTTTTCCGGCGCGTGCTCCCGGATGGGGGCGAGCCAGGAGGCGGCGAGGTCCAGCGCCTCCTCCCAGCTGATCTCCTCGAACTTGCCCTCGCCGCGCTCGCCCGTGCGGCGGAGGGGGGCGCGCAGGCGGGAGGGGGCGTAGTGCTGCATGATCCCGGCGGAGCCCTTGGCGCAGAGGACGCCGCGGTTCACCGGATGGTCCCGGTTGCCGTCGATATGGCGGATGCGGGGGACGCCTTCCGCGTCCGCCCGGATGTGCACGTCGATCCCGCAGCGGCAGGCGCACATGTAGCAGGTCGTCTTTCGCACCTCGTCCGCGACGTGCGGGCTGAGGTCCAGGTCTTTCGGGCTCATGTCGTCTCCTTCCCC
>JAUHWJ010000457.1 GCA_030424705.1 Alphaproteobacteria bacterium
GCGCCGCTCCGTCTCGGCCTCGGGACGATGCGCGGGGCGCGGAAGACGAGGGTGCTGCGGCTCTTCGAGGCGCATGCGGCGGCGGAGATCGCGCGCGGGGGCGTGCCGGGGCTCTGACCGGCGCTCAGCCGAATGCGGCGGCGAATGCGGCTTCGAGCGTCGCGGCGTCCCCGGCGATGTGGAGACGTTTGACGCGCGCGGCGGCGCCGGCCTCCACCTTCACCGCGCCCTTCGGAACGCCTGCGGCCTTTGCGACGAGCCTCGCCAGCGCCTCGTTCGCCGCCCCCTCCGCCGGCGGGGCGGAGACGCGGACGAGGAGGACGGGCGCGCCGGCGGCGTCTGCGCCGAGACCTTCGATCCGGTCCGCGCCGCCGCGCGGCGTGACGCGGACGACGAGCGAAAGGCCGCCCGGCGACGGTCGCCAGGGCCGCGCCACTGTCACAGGTTGTTTGCGATCACGACCTGGAGCGCGGCGATGGCGATGAGGACGACGACCGGCGTCAGGTCCAGCCCGCCCATCGAGGGCAGGAAATTCCGGATCGGGCGATAGACAGGCTCGGTTACCCGATTGAGCCCGGACCAGATCTGGTAGACGAAAGCCTGCCGGATGTTCAGCACGTTGAACGAGATGAGCCAGCTCATCACCGCCTGGATGATGATGATCCACCAGGCGAAGTTGAGGATCATCAGCAATATTACCTTCAGGGAGTCCATGCGCGCCTCCGTTCCGCCCTCCGCCCGAGGTAGCCTTCCCGCGCCGCCGCGGCAAGACCGGTGGAAGCGGGGCAGGCTTCTTGACCTTTCCGCGCCGCCGCCACAGGCTCGCCCAGCAATTTCCGGGAGCGACGAATGCCGATGAACATGAGCCCGCGGGAGATGCTCGCGAAGCTGGTTTCCTTTCCGACGGTGAGCCGGGAATCCAACCTGCCGCTCATCGACTTTGCGGAGGAATATCTCGCCAGCCACGGCGTCTCCTCCCGCCGCGTCTATGACGAGACGGGGATGAAGGCCAATCTCTATGCGCTGGTCGGGCCCGAGACGGAGGGCGGCGTCGTCCTCTCCGGCCATACCGACGTCGTGCCGGTGGACGGGCAGGACTGGACTTCGGACCCGTTCACGGTGGTGGAGCGGAACGGGAAACTCTATGGCCGCGGCACCTGCGACATGAAGGGCTTCGACGCGCTCGCCCTCGCGCTGGTGCCCGACATGCTGAAGGCGGGGCTGAAGAAGCCGATCCAGATCGCGCTCTCCTATGACGAGGAGGTCGGCTGCCTCGGCGCGCCGCGGATGATCGCGGAGATGCGGGAGACGTTGCCGAAGGCGGCGGCGGTCATCGTCGGCGAGCCCTCGCTGATGCGGGTGGTGACGCAGCACAAGGGCTCGGTCGGCCTCATCACGAAAGTGCACGGCTTCGAGGTTCATTCGAGCCTGATGCATACCGGCGTCTCCGCCGTGATGCAGGGCGCGCGGCTGGTGAACTGGATGCGGGAGCGGACGCTGGAGAACCAGGCGAAGGCGGACCCGGCCTCCCCCTTCGAGCCGCCCTTCACAACGCTCCATAGCGGGATCATCAAGGGCGGCACTGCAGGCAACATCACCGCGAAATACTGCGAGGTCATGTCGGAATTCCGCGTCTGCCCTCCCGAGACGCCGCAAGGCTGGCTCGACGCCTACCTCGCCTTCGTTGCGGAGGTGGAGGCCGAGATGAAGGCGATCCGGCCGGAGACGCGGATCGAGGTCACGAAGCGCATGATGAACCCCGCATGTCAGCGAGAGGAAAACGGCGCCGCCGAGGCGCTCGCCCGCGCGCTGACCGGGGACAATTCGGAGAATGTGGTCTCCTACGGCACGGAGGCCGGGCAGTTCCAGGAAGGCGGCTATTCGACCTGCATCTGCGGGCCGGGCTCCATCGCGCAGGCGCACCAGCCGGACGAATACATCACCGTGAAGGAATATGAGGCCGGGGAGGCCTTCATGCGACGGCTGATCGAGAGGCTGGCCTCCTGATGCCGGTTCTGAACTCGCTCGCCGCGCTTCTGCCCGAGATGACGGAATGGCGGCGGGACTTCCACCGCCATCCAGAACTCGGCTTCGAGGTGCATCGCACCGCCGCAATCGTCGCCGCGAAGCTGCGGGATTTCGGCTGCGACGAGGTGGTGGAGGGGATCGGGCGCACGGGGGTCGTCGCGGTGATCCGCGGCAGGGCGCCGGGCCGGACGATCGGCCTACGCTCGGACATGGATGCGCTGCCGATCCTCGAGGCGACGGGCGCGGCGCACGCTTCCTCCGTTCCGGGGCGGATGCACGCCTGCGGCCATGACGGGCATATGGCGATGCTGCTGGGCGCGGCGAAGCATCTGGCGGAGACGCGGAATTTCGCTGGTGCCGTGGCCGTGATCTTCCAGCCGGCGGAGGAGGATGGCGGCGGCGGCGAGAAGATGGTCGAGGACGGGATGATGGAGCGCTTCTCCATCGAGGAGGTCTACGGCATGCACAACATGCCTTCCCTCCCCGTCGGCGCCTTCGCGATCCGGCCCGGGCCGGCGCTCGCCTCCTGCGACGAGTTCACCGTCTGGATCGAGGGGAAGGGCGGGCATGCGGCGAAGCCGCACATGAACATCGACCCGCTTGTCGCCGCCTGCCGCTTCGTGCGCGCGGCGCAGAGCGTCGTCTCCCGCAACATGGACCCGGTGGAGATGGTCGTCGTCACGATCTGCTCGCTGATAACGGAAGGGACCACGGCGCACAACGTCATCCCGCAGCTTTGCCGGATGAACGGGACGGTGCGCTGCTACACGAGGGAGGCGCGGGCGCTGGCGCGGGAGCGGATCGACGCGCTCGCCGCCGGGATCGCCGCCTCGGCCGGCGGATCGGCGCGGGTGGACTGGGTTCCGGGCTACCCCGCCACGGTGAACGATGCGCGCTGCACGGAGTTCGCCGCGGATGTGGCGGAGGAGGTTGCGGGAGCGTGCATCCGGAACCTGCCGCCCTCGCTCGGCGCAGAGGATTTCTCCTACATGCTGGAGGCGCGGCCGGGCGCGATGATCTGCGTCGGCAACGGCGACA
>JAUHWJ010000458.1 GCA_030424705.1 Alphaproteobacteria bacterium
CCGCCTATGACAAGCTCCTGAAATCCCGCCTCGCGGACATGAAGAATGTGGGCGGCCGGCCGGCCGGCTCAATCACCGCCGCGCAGTTCCTCCAACGCTTCATCAAGGAGGGAACATCGTGGATCCATCTCGACATCGCAGGCGTCACGCTCCTCTCGAAGGAGAGCGACGTTGCGCCCGCTGGCGCGACGGGATGGGGCGTGAGGGCGCTCGACCGGCTGGTGCGCGACCGCTACGAGAGCCGTGGCTGAGGTCCATTTCTATCACCTGACGCGCACGCCGCTCGAGGCGGCGGCGCCGCCGCTTCTGGAGAAATGCCTGGAGCGCGGCTGGCGGGTCGCGCTCCGCGCCGGCTCGGCCGCGCGGGCCGATGCGCTGAACCGCCATCTTTGGACGTATCGAGAAGAGAGCTTCCTGCCGCATGGCGGGCCGGAGGACCCGGAGCCGGCGCGCCAGCCCGTCTATCTCACCGCGGGGCCCGAACTCCCCAACGACCCTCAGGCGCTGATGCTGGCGGACGGCGCCACTTCCGAGCCGGCGGAGATGGGCCGGTTTGAGCGGGTCATGCTCCTTTTCGACGGGCATGACGAGGCGGCGTTGAACGCCGCCCGCGCCGCCTGGCGCGCCGTCACTTCCGCCGGCCTCCCCGCCCGCTACTGGGCGGAGGGGGAGCGCGGCGGCTGGACGCTGAAGCGGGAAAGCTGAACCGGGGCGCGAGCAGTGAGGCGAGCGCGAAGCCGAACCAGAGGCCGGAGACGTTCAGGATCAGGTCGTCAACGTTGAACTGCCGGAAGGGGCAGGGCCAGAGCCCCCAGAACGCCGTCAGCTGGGTGAGTTCCGCCGTGAGGCTGAGGCTGGGCGCGAGGATCAGCGCCGCGATCCAGCGGGCCGTCGCGAAGCGGAGCGCGACGCCGACGAGGCCGAGCAGCGCGAAATTCATTGTCGAGGCGGCGACGATCCGGTTGCGCGTCCAGTCCCCGAAACCGCCGCCCTTCTCCCACATATCCGCGAAACTCCGCAGGAACAGGAAGGGCTGCGTCTGCGGCTCCGTGAAGGGCCGCGGGCAGGTCATCGTCGCCGGGTCGGGAAAGGGATGCTGCGTCAGGAAGAAGAAGAAGAGCGAGAAGAACACGAGCGGCGCCGCCCGCCCGCCCGGCTTCGCGACAATGCGCGCAAGACCGTAGAGCGTCGCCGTCGCCAGCGCGGCGTAGATCGCGGCGAGGCCGAGAAAGGGAATGAACTGCTCAGGCCGCATTCCCGCCCGCCCCAGCGATGCGGGGCGCGCCCATCAGGCGCCGGCCGCCGGCGCTGCGGCGAAAAGGCCTTTCACCTCCTCGCGCAGCAGGGCCTTCTGCACCTTCCCCATCGTGTTGCGCGGCAGCTCCGCGCGAAGGAGGAGTCGCTTCGGCTGCTTGTATCGCGCCAGCGTGGCGCCGAGCGCCGCCTCGATCGCCGCAAGGTCGGGCGCTGCGCCTGGCGCAGGGACGATGACGCCGACGACGGCCTCCCCGAAATCGGGGTGCGGCGCGCCGACCACCGCGCTTTCCAGCACGCCCGGCTGCGCATCGAGCGCGAGCTCGACCTCCTTCGGATAGACGTTGAAGCCGCCGGAGATGATGAGGTCCTTCCCCCGCCCGACGATCTGGACATACCCGTCCGCATCGATCAGCCCGAGATCGCCGGTGATGAAGAACCCGTCCGCCCTGAGCTCCTCCTTCGTCTTTTCCGGCATCCCCCAGTAACCCTTGAAGACGTTCGGGCCCCGGACCTCGATCACGCCGACCTCGCCCTGCGGCAACGTCGCGCCCGTCTCCGGGTCCGTGATCTTCAGCTCCACGCCGGGGAGGGGGAAGCCCACCGTCCCGGCCCGCCGCTCCCCTTCAAAGGGGTTCGACGTGTTCATGTTCGTCTCGGTCATGCCGTAGCGTTCCAGGATACGCTGGCCCGTCCGCGCCTCGAAGGCGCGGTGCGTCTCCGCCAGCAGCGGCGCGGAGCCGGAGACGAAGAGCCGCATGTGGGCGGTCGCCTCGCGGGTCAGCCCCGGCTCGTCCAGCAGCCGCGTGTAGAAGGTCGGCACGCCCATCATCGCCGTTGCCTGCGGCATGAGGCGCAGCGCCTCCTGCGCGTCGAACTTCTCCATGAAGAGCATCGCGCCCCCGGTCAGCGCGACGATGTTGGTGGCGACGAAGAGCCCGTGCGTGTGGAAGATCGGCAGCGCGTGGATCAATCGGTCCGCCGCCGTGAAGCGCCAGCATTCCGCGAGCACCTCGGCGTTCGACAGGAGGTTGGCGTGCGTCAGCATCGCGCCCTTCGAACGCCCGGTGGTGCCCGAAGTGTAGAGAAAGGCCGCGAGGTCGTCCGCCGCCCGCGCCACTGTCGCGAACGTCTCCGGCGCGCCCGAAGCCGCTTCCGCGAAGCTCCCGTCGCCCAAGGCTCCGAGCGTCATCAGTCGCGCTCCCGCGGCGGCGGCGACGGGTTCGAGCGGTGCGCCCGGGCTCGCGATCAGCAGCTTCGCGCCGGAATTCTCGACGAAATAGGAGACTTCCGCCGGCGTGTAGGCGGTGTTGAGCGGCAGAAAGACGATCCCAGCCTGCGCCGCGGCGGCGTAGAGCGCCAGCGCCTCCGGCGATTTCGGAACCTGCGCGGCGACCCGGTCCCCCGGCTCCAGCCCGGCTCCGATGAGCGCATGGGCGAAGCGCGCGGCCATGCGCAGAAAGGCGTCATGCGTGATCGTGCGCCCGTCGGGAAGGATCAGGAAGGGCGTGTCCTTCCCGGCGTGGAGCCCGAAGAGCCGATCATAGAGGGGGTTGGCCATGCGTCATCTCCCGTCGCGCCGCCCGCTTTTCCGCGATTCCCGTGCGCCGGTAAAGGGCGCTCGACTTCCCTCGCGGGCGCCTTACTTCTTGGTTAGCAATTGCGGAGCGACCCGATGAGATACGCCGCCCCCGCCCTCCTTTTTGCCGTTTTCCTCGCCCCGCCGTATGCGGGAGCGCTCGATCCGGGCGGGCCGCGGGAGATTTATGAGGTCAGCATCGCCGGAATCGGGATCGGCGAGGTGGCGCTC
>JAUHWJ010000459.1 GCA_030424705.1 Alphaproteobacteria bacterium
CCCGTCTTCCCCCTGGTCCGTCGCGAAAACGTTCAGATTCGCCTTCGACAGCATCATCTCGATGCTGCGGGAGGTCGAATGATCGTCCTCGATCAAAAGCACACGCATGTCGTTCATCCCTTCCGTGGAACACCCGTTAAGATTGATGCCACGTTAAGGGAAAAAAGGTAAACGACGTGTTACCGCCGGTTAACCGGAAACGAATTACTCGCCATGCGTGTTGCGGAAATGCTGCAGCTTCGTCACCAGCAGGGCGTTCGGCCCGTGCCGGGAGAGCGAGTCTCGCCACAGGTTGAGCTCTTCGAGGCTCAGGTCGTAGCGCCGCATCACCTCCGTCTCCGTGATGGCGCCGGCCTCGACGGCGGCGACGACGGCGGCCTTACGGCTCGCGACCCAGCGGCGAGTGTCCGCGGGCGGAAGGTCCGCCCGCATCTGCTGCAGCTGCTTCTCGTCACGCCGCTCATGGAAAGGCACGATCTTCTGCATCTTGAAACGCTCCCACACACACAACGCAGAACCGGGGCGGATTATTCCCGTTCCCTCCTAACGTCCGGTGAACGGGGTTGAGGGGGCGTTGCGGCGGGGCTATCTGAGCGCGATGGACGGATCGGCCCCCCTCAACAGCCTCGGCTTCGCGAAGCCCGCGCGGGAGACGCGCGTCGTCGTCGCCATGTCGGGCGGCGTCGATTCCTCCGTCGTCGCGGCGATGCTGGCGCGGGAGGGCTATGACGTCGTGGGCGTCACGCTCCAGCTCTACGATCATGGCGCGGCGCTGGCGAAGGCCGGCGCCTGCTGCGCCGGGCGAGACATAAGGGACGCGCGCCGCGTGGCGGAGGCGGAGGGCTTCCCGCATTACGTCCTCGACTACGAGAGCCGCTTCCGCGAGGCGGTGATGGAGGACTTCGCGGAGACCTACCTCGCCGGGGCGACGCCGATTCCCTGCGTCCGCTGCAACCAGAGCGTGAAGTTCCGGGATCTTCTGGCGGTGGCGCAGGAGCTCGGCGCCGAATGCCTCGCCACCGGGCATTATGTGCGGCGGGCGGAGGCGGCGGACGGGCCGGCGCTCCTCCGCGCGGCGGACGCGGCGCGGGACCAGAGCTATTTCCTCTTCGCGACGACGCGGGAACAGCTCGGCTATCTCCGCTTCCCGCTCGGCGGCCTCGCCTCGAAGGCGGAGACGCGGGCGCTCGCCGCCTCATACGGGCTCGCCGTGGCGGAGAAGCCGGACAGCCAGGACATCTGCTTCGTCCCCTCGGGCGGCTATGCGGCGGTGATCGAGAAGCTGAGGCCCGGCGCGGCGGAGCCGGGGGAGATCGTCCATATGGACGGGCGCGTGCTGGGCGGGCATCCCGGGATCATCCACTACACGATCGGGCAGCGCCGCGGGCTCGGGCTCGGCGGAGGGGAAACGGGGGGCGAGCCGCTCTTCGTGGTGAAGCTGGAGCCTGAGACGCGCCGCGTGATCGTCGGCCCGCGGGAGGCGCTGGCGGTGCGGCGGGTGGCGCTGAAGGAGGTCAACTGGATCGGGCCGGGAGCGTTCTCCGATGCGCCGGAGGGCGGCTGGGAGGCGGAGGCGAAGCTCCGCTCCGCCCGCGCGCCCGTCCCTTGCCGGGTGGTTCCGGAAGGGGACGGCGCGGCGCTGGAATTGCTCACGCCGGAAGAGGGCGTGGCGCCCGGGCAGGCGGCGGTGTTCTACGCCGGGGAGCGAGTGCTCGGCGGCGGGTGGATTGCAAGGGGCTGAGCGGGCGAACCAACCGGCTGCGGCCCAATCACGGGCGCGGGATCACTCTCCCGGCTGGTCGCTCGGGCTCGCCGCCGGACCCAGATTACCCCAACTCAAACAGACAGGCTGGTCGCCCGGGCCAAGGGGCGAGCGTGAGCGCTTCGATTCACCTCGGCCGATAGAGCGGCTCACGTCCCTGCCAGCGCGCCCTCCACGGCGCGCGTGATCTCGGGCGAGAGGGGTTTCGTCGACGAGCCCCAGAAGCCGACGAGCCTTCCCTGTGCGTCAATCAGCGCCTTGTTGAAGTTCCAGCGCGGCTCCTTGCCGTGGGCCGCCTTGAGCCAGAGATAGAAGGGATGCGCCTCCGGCCCGCGGACGCGGGTGATCTCCGTCATCGGGAGGGTGAGGCCGAAATTGACCTCGCAGAAATCCTTCACCTGCGCCTCGGTCGCGTATTCCTGGTTGAAATCGTCGGACGGGACGGCGAGGACGGTGAGGCCCTTCTGCCCGTAGGCGTCCTGCAGCTTCTGCAACCCGTCATATTGCCCGGTGAAGCCGCACATGGAGGCGGTGTTGACGACGAGCACGGGCCCCTGCAGCTCCGAAAGCGCGATCTCCCCGCCCTCGATGGAGCGGAACACGAAGCCGCCGGCGGGCGGTTCGGCCGCGTCCGCGAGGACCGGGGTGCCCGCGGCGAGGAGCGCGGCGGCGAGGCTGACGATGCGGAACATCTGATGTCCTCCAGATACAACGTCATAACGTCGTTCGCGGCGAAAGGGTTTCAAGGGCCGGTGGACAGCGGCGCCGCGCCGCGGCAAGACTTCCCGCCTGAAGGAGACCCCGATGACCGACCACCCCGCCCTTCCCCGCGTTCTCGCCCGCCTCGACGCCGATGCGGAGGCCGCGACCGCGCGGCTTTTCGACTTCCTCCGGATCGAGAGCATCTCCACCGACCCGGCCTACAAGGCGCCCTGCAAGGCAGCGGCGGAATGGCTGGCGGCGGAGCTGCGGGGCATCGGGTTGGACGCCGCGGTGCGGGAGACGCCGGGGCATCCGATGGTCGTCGGTCACACGCCCGGCGGGACAGGGCCGCATCTCCTCTTCTACGGCCATTACGATGTGCAGCCGGTCGACCCGCTGAACCTCTGGACGGCGCCGCCCTTCGAGCCGGTCATCGCGGAGGGGCCGGGCGGGCCGGAGATACGGGCCCGCGGGGCAGCGGACGACAAGGGGCAGCTCATGACCTTCGTCGAGGCCTGCCGGGCCTGGAAGGCGGAGACGGGCGGGCTCCCGGCGAATGTCACCTTCCTCTTCGAGGGGGAGGAGGAATCGGGCTCCCCC
>JAUHWJ010000460.1 GCA_030424705.1 Alphaproteobacteria bacterium
GCCTGCGAGATCATCCCGCCGTCGCAGGCGAGAAGCTGTGGCGCGTCCGCGCCCTCGATTTCCCAGGCTATGTCGGGCCGCGCCGTCCGCTGCATCAGAACCGCGTCGCGCAGCAGCGCGGCGACGTCGGTCGGCTTCGGCGCGGGCGAGGGCATCCGCGCGAAGCGGGAGAATTCGTCCACCATGCGCCGGATGTCCCCCGCCTGGCGGATGATGACGTCGGCATATTGCTCGAAGGCTGCGCGCTCCTCGCCGGCCAGCGGCGCGAACTTGCGCCGGAGGCGCTCCGCCGAAAGCTGGATGGGCGTCAGCGGGTTCTTGATCTCGTGCGCGATGCGGCGCGCGACATCCCCCCATGCCGCCTCACGCTGGGCGGAGACAAGGGCGGTGAGGTCGTCCAGCGTCATCACGTAGCCGAGGCCGTGATCGGCGGAGGACCGCGCCGCGACGCGGACAAGAAGCTCGCGGCGGCCCTCCTCCGTCTCCATCGCAACCTGGCCCTGCGCCACGCCGTCCACCGCCCGCGCGGCGGTGGCGAAGAGACCGCGCAGCGCCTCGGGCAGCGCGCCGCCCGGCTGCTCCGCCTCGCCGAGAATGCGCGCCGCGGCCTCGTTCCGCATCTCCACCCGCCCGGAAGCGTCGAGCCCCACGACGCCGGCGGAGACGCCGCTAAGCACCGTTTCGATGAAGTTCCGCCGCTCCTCGCTTTCCTCCTTGGCGTGAACCAGCTCGTCCCGCTGCTCCTTCACCTGCGAGGTCATGCGGTTGAAGACGCGGGAGAGGAGCGCGACCTCGTCGCCGGCCTTCTCCTCCGGCACCCTGATGTCGAGATCGCCCTCGCCGACCCGCTCCGCCGCGACGGCGAGGGCCGTGATCGGCCGCGCGAGCCGCTCCGCGAGCCAGAGCCCGAGCCAGGCCGCCGTCGAGACCACGAGGAGCGAGAAGCCGACATAGATCAGCGCGAAGACGGAGAGGATACGCCCCCGCGCCGCCTCCGTCTGGTTGTAGAGCGCCACAGTCTCCGCCGTGTCGTCGAGCAGAAGGAGAACCTCGCCGTCGACCTGGCGCGACACATAAAGAAACGTGTCGATGTAATTGGTGAGATCGACGAGAGCCCGAAGCTCGTTGTTCTCCTGATCCTCCAGCACCACAACGCGCCCGAGCCGCGCCTCGGCGATCTGCACTTCGGTCGGCGCATCATAGGTGAAGGTGTAGCTGAAATCGCCGCGATGCAGGATCTGCCCCGCGCCGTCGATCAGATAGGCCTCGGGAAAGCGCCGGAGCGCCTGCTGGCGGCGCAGGAGATCGGCCAGCGCGGCGTCCCCGATCCCGAGCGCGCCGGCGCGGTTCATGTCGTTCGCCATGTTCAGCACCTCGCGCTCGATGGAGCGGCGATGCTCGTCCGCATAGGCCTGCGCGGTGATGAGCGAATTGCGGACGACGGAGCCGACCTGCCCGGAGAACCAGGTATTGACGCCCTGGTTCACCGTCAGCGTCGCGAAGACGGCGATGACGATGGTCGGCGCAAGCGCAACGACCGCGAAGATGCCGATAAGTCGAAGGTGAAGCCGCGCCCCCGCCGCGTCGCGCCGCCGGGCGGAGAGCAGGAGCCAGACGCGCCGCCCGATGATCCCGAGCACCAGCGCGATATAGGCGAGATCGGCGATGACCACGGCGACCAGCGTTTCGGGCGAGAGCCCGGTGCGGTTCACCGTCGCCGCCGTGAGCACGGCGAGCACGACGCCGACGAGGGAGAATCCGATGATCGCGCCTGCGTTCAGGCTGGCCGCCGGAATGGACGCGGCGATGCGGGAAACGGCGAGGGCCGGCGTTCCTGCCATGGATGCGGACGGCCCCTGACTGTTGCTCGGCTACATCAGTTTCTTGCCGCGTGTGATCGGAATGTCAAGGTCGCGGATCTTCTTGCGGAGCGTGTTCCGGTTGATGCCGAGCACGTCCGCCGCCTTCAGCTGGTTGCCGCGCGTCGCCGAGAGCGTGAGCGCGATGAGCGGCAGCTCGACCTCCCGCAGCACCCGGTCATAGAGGCCCGGCGGCGGGCTGGAATCGCCGTGGAGCGAGAAATAGCGGGCCAAGTGATGCTCCACCGCGGCGCCGAGGCTCTCCCCCATCATCGGCTGCGGCTCATCTGCGGAAGAGGGGCGAGCGGCGAGCTCCGCCTCCACCATCTCCGCGTCGATCAGGTCGTTGGCGGAAAGCGCGGCGAGGCGCTTCACGAAGTTTTCGAGCTCGCGGACATTGCCCGGCCAGCTCTGGGCGGCGAGCGCCTCCATCGCCTTCTGGCTCAGGCTCTTGCGCGGCAGGCCCTCCGCCTCCGCCCGGCGCAGGAAGAAGCGCGCGAGATCGGGAATGTCCTCCACCCGCTGGCGCAGCGGCGGGAGGCGGAGCGGCACGACGTTGAGCCGGTAGAAGAGATCCTCCCGGAACCGCCCCTCATGAATCATGCCGCGGAGGTCCTGATGCGTCGCCGCGACGATGCGCACGTCGGAGCGGATCGCCTTGCGCCCGCCGACGGTGGTGAACTCGCCTTCCTGCAACACGCGGAGGAGCCGCGTCTGCGCGTCATGCGGCATGTCGCCGATCTCGTCGAGGAAGAGCGTGCCGCCCTGCGCCTGCTCGAACTTGCCGACGGCGCGCTCCGTCGCCCCGGTGAAGGCCCCCCGCTCATGGCCGAAAAGCTCCGACTCGATCAGCTCCCGCGGGATCGCGGCCATGTTCACGGCGACGAAGGGGCGGGTTTTCCGCCGCCCGAAATCGTGGAGCGCGCGGGCGACGAGCTCCTTGCCCGTCCCGCTCTCGCCGGTGATCATCACCGATAGGTCGGTGTTCATGAGCCGCGCCATGATGCGGTAGACGTCCTGCATCGCCGGGGAGCGGCCGATCAGCGGCAGGCTCTCCTCCCGCGCGCGCGCTGGCGGGTCTTCCGCGCGCGTGGCGGGCTGCCGCGCCTCCAGCGCCTTTCGGGCGTGGGAGAGGACCTCCTTCAGGTCGAAGGGCTTCGGGAGATATTCGTAGGCCCCGGCCTCGGCGGCGCGGATCGCC
>JAUHWJ010000461.1 GCA_030424705.1 Alphaproteobacteria bacterium
GGCCAGCGGGAACGCCGGAATACTGCGTCACCCGCATCCCCGCCTTCGCCAGCGTGTTGGCGAGGTCGGAGGAGCCGGTGAAATCGTCGCCGACGCAGCCGAGCAGCATCACGCATCCCCCGGCAGCGTCAGGCCCGCATTGCGAGCATAGACCTTGGCGACCGCCGAATCGTCCTCCCGCCCGAGGCCGGAGCCCGAAGCGGCGACGAATTGCTGGAGCGCCGCGGCGGTGAGCGGGGCGGAGAATTTCGCCCGCCCCGCTATGTCGAGCACGATGCCGAGATCCTTCAGCCAGATATCCACGGCGGAGAGCGGCGTGTAGTCCCCGTCCCGTATATGCGGCCCGCGATTCTCGAAGGCCCAGGAGGTTCCGGCGCATTTCGAGATCACGTCGAGCGTCTGCTCCGGGGAGACGCCCTGGGTCATCCCGAAGGTGATCGCCTCCGCCGCCGCGGCGATGTGGACGCCGACGAGAAGCTGGTTGATCGCCTTCATAGCGCTCCCCGCCCCCGGCTCCGCTCCGAGCCGGAACACCGTCTCAGCCATGGCGTCGAGCGCAGGCGCGGCGGCGGCGAAGGCGGCCTCGGAGCCCGAGGCGAGAATGGTGAGCCTGCCGGCCCGCGCCTTCCCCGCCCCGCCGGAGATCGGCGCGTCGAGATAGAGGAGGCCCATCGCCTCCGCCCGCGCCGCGAGGCTCCGCGCGAAATCCGGCGAAACGGTCGGGCAGCAGACAACCGCCGCGCCCTTCCGCATCCGGGCCGCAAAGCCCTCCGGCCCGAAGAGCGCCGCCTCCGCCTGCGCGCCGTTGAGAACGACGAGCACGAGGATGTCGAGCGCGGGCGCGGCTTCCGCAAGCGGCGCGGCGCCGCCGCCCTCCGCCCGGAAGGCGGCAAGCGCCGCCTCGTTCAGGTCATGCCCCGTCACCTCGTGCCCGGCTTCGAGGCAGGCGCGCGCCATGCCGCCCCCCATCGCGCCGAGCCCCACGACACCGATCTTCGCCATGCGTCCTCCCCTGCCCTTTTTCGAGATAACACCCATTCAGGGGGCGGGGGAAAGGGCGGCGATGCACAAAGCGCGGCGCAGCGGCGTTCTCAGACCGCTGCGGCGCCGAGGCGGCGAACCTCCTCCAGCCATTTCGCACGGGTCTCGGGCGCGGCGTCGTCGATACCGCCGAAGACCGTATCCCGCACCGGGCTCATGCCGACGAAGCCGAGGATATGGCGGCGCAGCAATTTCGTCGCCGCCGAGCCGTAGACGAGGCGATAGACGAGGCGCGGCATCTGCATGGTGACGATGGAGCGGGCGCTCCGCCCGGTCAGCAGCGGGCGGAAAAAGGGCGGCTTCTCGATCTCCTCCGCCGCGAAGCCCATCGTCAGCGCCCGTTCGAGGAAGCCCTTCAGGATCGCCGGCATGTCCCCGAACCAGAGCGGCCAGACGAGCACGAGATGCTGCGCCCGCCCAATCGCCTCCCGCGCGGCGGTCAGCTCGGGCTCCTCCGGGTCATGCGGCGTGAAGCCGGTGCGGAGCACCGGGTCGATGGGCAGCGCGCCGAGGTCGATCCGCTCGACCTCGTGCCCCGCGGAGCGGGCGCCAGTCTCGTAGGCGTCGGCTAGGGCGGCGCAGAAGCTGGCGGGTTTCGGGTTTCCGTTCACGATCAGGATTCGGGTCATGGCGTCTCCCTCCGGCTGTGTCGGAAGGAGCATCGCGCGCCGCCTCCAGCGGCGCCTTGAGCGAGATCAGGCGCGGGCGAGCGCCGCGTTCCCGAATGCGACAAGATGGACGGGATCGGCCACGCCCTCCACCCGCTCCGCCGGGAGATCGTCGAAGGCGGCGACGCCGGCAAAGCCCTGCGCGGCTGCGCGGCGCAGCGTCTCCGCAGTCGCGAGGCCGGGGCGGAGGGCGGCCTTGCAATGCTTCTCGACCTTGGCGGCGAGGTTCACGACCTCCCCCAGCACGGTGAATTCGAGCCGCGACTCGACGCCGGTGACGCCGACCAGCGCCTCCCCCGCCGCGACGCCGATCCCGAGCGCGACAGGCGCCTCGCCGCGCGCCCGCCGCGCGGCGTTCCAGCCCTCTACCGCTTCGAGTGCGGAGAGCGCGGCGCGGAGCGCGTCGGCGGCGTGGGTCTCGCTCGGCCGGGCGGCGCCGAATGTGGCGAGCACGCCGTCCCCCAGATACTTGTCGATCACGCCGCCGTTGGCCTCCACCGCAGGAACGACGCAGGCGTGGAACCCGGCGAGGAGTGCGATCGTCCCCTCCGGCCCGAGGCGGGCGGAGCGCGGGGTGAAATCCCTCAGGTCGAAGAAGACGACCGCCATTTCTCGCAGCGCCGCCTCCCCCGGGCGGTGCGCCAGGTCCGCCCCCCGGATCTCCCCCGCCACATCCGCCGCGAAAAAGCGCGAGAGCGCGGCGGCGGCGTGGGCCTCGCTGGCGGAGCGCTCCATGAGCCGCCGCGCGCGCACGACGGCGAGCGCGAGCACGGCGGTGACCGCGACGATGGAGATGATCTTGTCCACCTCGGCGCCGATCAGGATCGAATGGGAGGTCATGTATTCGGCGAAGCTGTTGGTGATCTTCATCTCCCCGCCCGTGACCACGGCGTAGAGCACGAGCACGAGCCAGCCGAGGACAGCCGCCGCCCCGGCGAGCAGCACATAGAAGACCTCGAAGCGGAGCGTCCGGAGCGCGATGAGGATGAAGACGTAGAGGAGCGTCGGCGCCTTCAGGTAGATCGTCGCCGGCTCCTCGTATTGCAGGTGGAAGCTCCAGATCGTGATCATCAGCACGGCGACGTCCACCACCACCGACAGCCCGAGGAAGACCGGGCCGAGCCGCCCGGCGAGCGCGAGCCAGAGGCGGAGCCCGGTGAAGACCGCATAGGCCGCGAGCGCGAGCGGCACCGGCTCGAACATCACGTCCGGCGGAAACGCCTTCGGCGTGACCAGGTAGAAGACGCCGAAGAAGACGATCGCGGCGAACTGCGCGAGGCAGACGAGCACCTCGCTCCGCGCCTG
Source organism: Alphaproteobacteria bacterium (assembly GCA_030424705.1). GTDB lineage: Bacteria > Pseudomonadota > Alphaproteobacteria > Rhodobacterales > Rhodobacteraceae > Pikeienuella. The sequence continues at coordinate 3,015 of JAUHWJ010000461.1, forward strand.
GTCGCGCTCGATCGCGCGCCGCGCCTCGGCCGGCATCCTCGC
>JAUHWJ010000462.1 GCA_030424705.1 Alphaproteobacteria bacterium
GCCGGAGCCGCCGAAGCCGGAAATCATCACCGTCGCCCCGTCATGGACGGGGGCGACGGCCTCATGGGGAGTCTTCACGGGCTTTGTCATGCGCGCACTTTATCCGGCCCGCGCGGAAAGAGAAGCGCGCGGCGCCCGGTCAGAGCTGCACGGACCGACTCTCGCCAAGGTCCGGCGTCTCGTCCTTCGCGGAGGCCAGCATCATCTTCAGCGCGGCGAGCACGGAGCTCGATTCGCCGTCCCAGTACTGGCCGAACCGGGGGGTGACGCGGATCACCCCGGCGTCGCCGCCCTCAGGTCCCTCGGGGAACCACGCGTCCACGAACGTGTTCCAGTGCCGCCGCACCACGGGCGCGCTCGAATCGAGATGCGCCGTGCCGGAGACGGAGACGTAGTCGCCCGTCTTCGGGCAGCCGAAGCAGAGGCAGACCTCGCCGTCCGATTCGACCTCCTCGCTCTTGCCGCTGGAGAGGCGGGTGTAGAACCAGAGCTCGCCGCTGGCATGGTCCCGGATCGCGCGCATCGGGCGGCCGCGGAGGGCGCCGCGCTCGTCCGTCGTGACCATCATGCAGGTCGGGTTGTCGTCGATCAGCTGATAGAGTCGGGCTTCGGGCGCCTTGTCGAGCATGGGTGTTCTCCTCGTCATTCCGGTGACGGAGAAGAAACGGCTGCGCGGCGCGATGGTTCCGCCGCCGGCCCGCGGTCAGAGCTCGCGCGCCTCGATCCGCCGCCTGAGGCCGAGCCGGTCCGCCTTTCCCGTCGCGCCGAGGGGGATCGCCTCCCCGATATGGATGCGGTCCGGCAGTTTCCACGGCTCGAGCCGCCCGCGCGCCCAGTCGCGGAGCGCCGCGGGATCGGGCGCCGCGCCGGGTGCCGGCACGACGAGGAGGTGGATCGCCTCGCCCCGCGCCGCGTCAGCCGCCCCGGTCGCGAGGCAGGCGGCGATTTCGGGATGCGCGGCGAAGGCCGCCTCCACCTCCATGGGCGCGACCTTGTTGCCGCCGCGGTTGATGATCTCCTTCAGCCGCCCGACGAGCCGCACCGCGCCCGAAGGCGCGATCTCCGCCATGTCCCCGGTCCTGAGCCACCCGTCCGCGAGCGCCGCTTCGGTGAGGTCCGGTCGGTCGAGATAGCCGCGCATGAGCCAGGGCGTGCGGATCTGGAGCTCGCCCGTTTCCGCGTCGATCCGCGCCTCCTGCCCCGGCGCGACTTCGCCCAGCGTGCCGAGATTTGCGGCGAACCGCTCGCCCGCATTGAAGAAATCGCAGCCGTTCGTCTCCGAAAGCCCGTAAAGATCCGCGATCCGCGCCGCCGGAAAGGCGGCGGAGAGCGCGGCGCCGAGGGCGGGGGAAAGCGTCTCGCCCCCCGTCATCAGGAGGAGCGGCGCGGGGACGGGCTCGCCCCCCGCCGCCAGCATCGCCCGCAGCATGGTCGGGACGGCGGCGAGCGCATCCGCCTCCCCCGCCGCCAGCGCCGCCCGCATCGCGCCCGGGTCGAACCGCCCGACGAGGCGGAGCGAGCCGCCGCGCATCAGCGTGAGGAACGCGACCCATTGCCCGAAGATGAAGGTGAGCTGGAGCGGCAGGATCGTCCGCCCCCCCGGCGCCCAGCCGAGCCGCGCCTCGATCTGCGCGAGCTTGCCGCGGAACCCCTCCGCCCCGATCACCACGCCCTTCGGCGCGCCCGTCGAGCCCGAGGTGAAGATGACGAGCGCCGCCCCTTCGAGCAGCTGCCTTGGCGGCGGCGGCCTTTCCCCGATCCGTTCGAGGGGCTCCCCCGCCGCAAGGTCGAGCGCGAAGCGCGGCCCGACGAGCGAGAGCACCGCCTCCCGCGTCGCCGGCGAAGCGGCGCGGGAGAGCGGGACGGCGACGCAGCCCGCCGCCATCGCCCCCAGCATCGCCGCAAGGTCGGAGGCGCGGTTCGAGACGGGGAGGATCACCGGCTCCCACGCCCCCGCCCCGGCGGCGCGAAGCGCCTCCGCAGCGCGGCGCGCTTCATCAAGCAGCGCCGCGCCGGTCGTCTCCCCCGTCTCGTCCGCGATGCGGGCGCCGGGGGCGACCCCGCCGAGAATCTCGTCATGCAGCATCCGCGCGCCCTCCCCCGCCATCGGTAGCGGAAAGCGGCGGGCGGGGGGAAGGGCGACGGGGGAATGCTCGGCTCCTCACGCCGAACAGACCGCCGTTGTGCGAGAGGCCGTCGCCAGAAGCGCCCGGCCGATACGCCCCGCGTATCGGCCCGCGGCCGCCCGCCCCCAGGCGGCCGCGATTCCGCGGCCACCACGGGCGGCCGCGCGCCGATGCAGCCGTCCGGGCAAGCTTGGCGCCCCTCGCCCTCCGGCCTTCGCCTCCGGGCGACGGCCTCGGCGGCTTTCCACCGGAAAGCCGCTGATCGAGGCCGGGGACCCGAAAGGAGATCAGGCGCCACACGCCATAGCCGTCGCAAACATCCTCGGAGATTGACAGCCGCGCCCCCACCTTCCGAGAGTGGAGCGTCACAAGGAGCACGCCATGACCCGCCGCCCCGCCCTCGCTCTCCCCGCCCTCCTCGCCCTTCTCGCGCCCGGCGCGGCGCTGGCGCATCACCCGCTCGGCGGCGCGCCGATGGAGACCTTCGCCCACGGGCTCCTCTCCGGGATCGGCCACCCGATCCTCGGCTTCGACCACCTCGCCTTCCTCCTCGCCCTCGGCGCCGCGGCGGCGATCACGGGGCGCGCGCTTGCGCCCCTCGCCTTTCTCGGCGCGATGGCGGCGGCGGCGGCGCTGAGGATCGATCCGCCGTTCGGGGAGGGGCTCGTCGCGCTCTCCCTCCTTGCGCTCGGCCTCGGGCTTGTCAGCGGCCGGGGCCTGAACGGCGCCGCCGCGCTCGGGCTCTTCGCGCTGGCGGGGCTGGCCCATGGCGCAGCCTTCGGCGCGGCGGTGACGGGGGTTGAGGGCGAGGCCGCGGCGCCCATGCTCGCGGGCTATCTCATCGGCCTCGTCGCGACCGGCGGCGCGCTCGCCGGCCTCGCCGGCCTCGCCGCCCGCCGCCTCGCGCCGGCCGCGCTCCGCCTCC
>JAUHWJ010000463.1 GCA_030424705.1 Alphaproteobacteria bacterium
AGGGGGAGGATGAGGGCTTCATCTACGCCCGCTACGGCAACCCCACCGTCCGGATGTTCGAGGAGCGGATCGCCGCGCTCGAAGGGGCGGAGGACGCCTTCGCCACGGCCTCGGGCATGGCCGCCGTCAACGCCGCGCTCTTTTCACAGGTGAAGGCGGGGGATCATGTCGTCGCCGCCCGCGCGCTCTTCGGCTCCTGCCTCTACATCGTGGAGACGCTCCTGCCCCGCTTCGGCGTCGAGGTGACGCTGGTGGACGGGACGGACCTCGCCCAATGGCGCGCCGCGATGCGGCCCGAAACAGTCGCCGTCTTCCTCGAAACGCCGTCGAACCCCACGCTCGAGCTGATCGACCTCGCGGCGGTGGCGGAGATCGCGCACGGCGCCGGTGCGCGGGTCGTGGTGGACAATGTCTTCGCCACCCCCGTCTTCCAGCGCCCGCTGGAGCTTGGCGCCGATGTGGTGATCTATTCCGCCACGAAGCATATTGACGGGCAGGGCCGCTGCCTCGGCGGCGTCGTCCTCGGCCGGAAAAAATTCATCCGGGAGGTGCTGGAGCCCTATCTGAAGCATACCGGCGGGGCAATGAGCCCGTTCAACGCCTGGGTGATGCTGAAGGGCCTGGAGACGCTGGACCTCCGCGCCCGCGCCATGGCCGCCGGCGCCGCCGAGATCGCGGACCGGCTCGCCGCCCATCCCGCGGTCGCCCGCATCCTCTATCCAGGGCGGGCGGACCATCCCCAGGCCGCGCTCGCGGCGAAGCAGATGGAGACGGGCGGCACGATGGTGGCCTTCGACCTCGGCTCGAAAGCTGCGGCCTTCCGCTTCATGAACGCGCTCGGGCTCATCCTGATCTCGAACAATCTCGGCGACGCGAAATCCATCATCACCCATCCGGCGACGACGACGCATCAGCGGCTCTCGGAAGAGGCGCGCGCCGCGCTCGGCATCGGCCCCGGCCTTCTCCGCCTCTCGGTCGGGCTGGAGGCGCCGGAGGATCTGATCGCTGATATCGAGGGCGCGCTGGCTGCGCTCTGAGGGCCGGCCGGCCAAACAAAGGCGAGAAAGGCTCCATCCCGGGCGGGGGCCTCGGCCCCTCTCCGCCTCGGTAAGCGAGGCCGCCCTCCGCTCCGGCGGAGGACGGCCCCGGCTTCAGATGCAGACGAGATCGAGCGGCGGGAAGCCGTTGAAGCCGACCGACGAATAGCTCGTCGTGTAGGCGCCGCAGCAGCGGATCACCACCTTGTCCCCCGCCTTCAGCGCCAGCGGCAGGTCCATCGGCCGCTTCTCGTAGAGCACGTCCGCGCTGTCGCAGGAGGGGCCGGCGAGGACGCAGGGGCCGGAGGCCAGCCCGTCATGCGGCGTCGCGATCTGGTAGCGGATCGCCTCGCCTTCGGTCTCCGCGAGGCCGGAGAAGCGGCCGATGTCGAGATAGACCCAGCGGTGGATGTCATCCGGCGACTTGCGGGAGACGAGCACGACCTCCGCCGCGATCACGCCCGCCTCGGCCACGAGGCCGCGGCCCGGCTCCGCCATGATCCGCTCCGCGCCGGGGAAGCGCGCCTCGACGAGATCCATGACCTCGCGCGCATAGGCTTCCGGCGCGTCGATCGCCTCGCCATAGAAGGCGGGGAAGCCGCCGCCGATGTTCAGAAGGTCGAGCGCGAAGCCCTCCTCTCGCGCCTCCGCCCAGAGCGGCGCGAACTCGTCCAGCGTCGGGCGCCACATCGCCGCACGGCGGGTCTGCGACCCGACATGGAAGGAAAAGCCGGCCGGGCGGAGGCCAAGCTCCCGCGCGCGGCGGAGAAGCGGCATGGCGGCGCGCGGCTGGACGCCGAACTTGCGGGAAAGCGGCCAGTCCGCCTCCGATTTCGAGACGATGAGGCGGATATAGACCTCCGCGCCCGGCGCATGGGCGGCGATCTTCTCGAGTTCCTCCTCCGCGTCGGCGGCGAAGAGCGTGACGCCGGCGGAGTGGGCGAAGGCGATGTCGCCCGTCTTCTTCACGGTGTTGCCGAAGGAGATATGCTCCGGCCGCGCGCCGAGGCTGAGGCAAAGCTCGATCTCCCCACGCGAAGCGGCGTCGAAGCGCGAGCCCTCCGCCACGAGGCGGGAGACGACGGGGCGCGCCGGGTTCGCCTTCACGGCGTAGTGGATCGCCGCGTGGCCGAGCCCGCGGGAGAGCGCGCGGAACTGCTCCGCGACCTGATCCACGTCGAGGATCAGCGTCGGGCGGTCGAACGCATGGGTCCGGGCGTAGGACTCGGCGCGTCGGAAGGGTGCGAAAAAGGGTTCGGCGGGCGCGAGCCCGGTCACGTAGGCGTTCATGGCCATCTCCGTCAGACCCCGCCGCTCGGGCGGATTGTTCCAAGAGAGACGTTACCGTCGCTACGTAACCGTAGAGGGCGGGCGAACCCGCCGGCTCGTGCCAGAGGCGCGTGCGTTGGCGTCGTGGGCGTGCATTTGGGGCGCCCGCGCCCCGAAAGCAAGAAAAATTCCGGGCTCGCCGAAAAAAATAAATTTGCGTGTCAGATCAACGAAGTCTCAAGGATTGGGCGAGGAGGCGGCCACGCCCGGCGCCGGCTTCTCGAAGAAGACGCGGTCGAACCCCGCCTCATGCCGGCGCGCCGTCTCGCGCCAGCCGAGCGCGACGTAGAGGCCGATATTCTCCGACATCTTCGCATGGGTGTAGAGCGCGAGCCGGGGCAGCCCCCGCCGCCACGCCTCCAGCTCCGCGAAGCCGAGGAGGGCGCGGCCATGCCCCTCCCCGTGCCGTTCGGGATGGACGGCGACATTCTCGACGAGGAGTGCGTCCTCCGCCTCTTCGAGCACGATATAGCCGACGATCTCCGCGATTTCGGACCGGATCCAGACCTTGCCGGCGGCGACGAGCGCGGGGTAGTCGGCCAGCATCGGCGCCGGCTTCCGCCCGATGCGGCGGATATAGGGCTGGTAGGCGTCGAGCGCGATGCGTCGGATGATCGGCGCATCCTCCGGCCTTGCGCGCTGGATATCCATGCGGCCCCCCGCTTCCTCCCCGTCGGCG
>JAUHWJ010000464.1 GCA_030424705.1 Alphaproteobacteria bacterium
GCGCCACATCAGCCCGCCCCGGATCACGTGGATGATCCCGGAGATCACTCTGCGATCGTCCACCCGCGGAACCCCGCGGGCCTTGTTCGGCAGAACAGGCTCAAGGCGCGCAAACTGCGCATCGGAGATGCCAGAAGTGGTGGTCCATCGTCTCAAGCTCCCAACATTTGGGAGTTTGAATCACATTTCAGGCCAATGGGGAATCCTGTTCATGGGTCCTGAGCCTTGGCCCAATTCTAGACTTCTGCTCCGTGGTGATGTCACTCGTCTACAAATTGCATGATCTCAAGCTCCCGAGCGTTCAAGCGGCTGCGCAAAAGGTTCTCTATCCTGCGAGACGCAAAGATGCGCCCTGATCGCTTCGGACCGAGTTTTTCGGCGATTACTTCTTTCGACGAGGCGAAATTCTGAGTGTATGTGAAGAGCCCTCCGAAACTCAGATGTGGAGGGCGCGATGCCCCAGACCTTGCCGAAAGCCGCTCGGGCCGCCTTCTCTCATCAGGCGATTGAGCAGAAGCGCGAAGCGCAGCGGCCGTGCTTCTCCAACAAGCCCGGCTTCCTGTTGTCTCGCGACGAGGTCGAAGCGGAGTTTGGCCTAACGCGGCGCTTCTCCCCGCAGACGCGCGATGCGTTTGCGCTTCTTCGGAGCCTCGACGCTGAGGACGCCGAGGCGGTCGCGCAGCGGTTGCTCGATGAAGTGCAGGTAACCGAGCTCGTCTAGCATGATGAAGTCGAGGCGGGAGAGACGATCGGCGACGCGGGTTTCGGCCGACATGGTCCTCAGAATTCCCTCGCTGCGAAGATGGCCCACATGGGCGAGAGCGTGCGGTCATACACGCGACGGCGGTTGAGCCTCAGCCGCGGCCGAAGGAGGGGAAACCGTGGATGAGCTGGCGGAGCCCCAGCGCGGCGCCCGCGGCGATGGCCGCCATCGTAACCGGCGCGCTCCAGGCGAGGGCGGAGAAGGCGGTGAGCCCCTGCCCCACCGAACAGCCGAGCGCGACGACGCCGCCGACGCCCATCAGCGCCGCCCCGAACATCTGGCGTCCGAGTTCGCGCGGATCGTCGCAAGCCTCCCACCGGAAATGCCCGCGCCGGACAGAGCCGAGGAAGGCGCCGGCGAGCACGCCCGCGACCGAACCGACGCCGAAGGAAAGGCCCCCCGCGCTCGACGTCATCAGCCAGAAGAGGCTCTCCCCCAGCGGGGCGGTGAAGGTGTGGGATTCCGCGCGGAGCGGCGCGAAGCTCTCCGCCGCGACAAGGCTTGTCCCCGCCCATCCGGACGCGATGGCGACGGCGACAGCGACGGCGGAGAGCACAAGACGGTGCGAACGACGGAAAGCGGCGTCGCGAAGCGCCCAGAGCGCGAGCCCTGCGGAGACGAGCGCCGCCGTCAGCAACGGCGGAACGCCGGCTAGCGTGAAGAGCCCGTCCGCTGCGCCGAAGGCCGCACCTTCCGCCGGAATGGCCGGGAGAAGCGAGGCGCGGAGCGGGGCGAGCGGCCCGCCGATCGTCATCGCCGCGGCGAGCCCCATGACGACGACAATCACGAAGGCCCTGAGATCCCCCCCGCCGAGCCGCGCCAGCGCGCCAAAACCGCAATTGCCTGCCAGCGCCATGCCGTAGCCGAAGGCGAGCCCGCCAAGGATCGACGCGGCCGGGCTCCATGCCAGAGCCGCGTAGATTGAAGAGCCGAAATCGACGAGCCCGAGCGCTGCGCCGGCATGGACGAGAAGGATCGAGAGCGAAAGCGCCAGCGCCCAGGCGCGCAGCCGCGCGGTCGAGCCGCCATAGAGGGCGTCCTCCACCGCGCCGAGTGTGCAGAACCTGCCGAGCCGCGCCGCGAGGCCGAGCAGGAGGCCACCGCCGAAGCCAATCAGCGCCAGAAGGGCGCCGTCAGACATTTCCATGTCCGCGCCCTCCCCTGGCGGCTCCCGGCTATTTCTTCATGGTGTCCGGGTTGCAGAACATGTCGTAGACAAGTTGGATCATCCGCCGCGCCCGCTCGTCATGCAAGCGATAATAGATCGCCTTGCCGTCCCTCCGGAACTCGACGAGCCCTTCGAGCCGGAGGCGCGCGAGCTGCTGGGAGACGGCGGCCTGCCGGGCGGAGAGCAGTTCCTCCAGTTCCGTGACCGATTTCTCGCCTGAGGCGAGATGGCAGAGCAGCAGCAGCCGCCCTTCATGCGCCAGCGCCTTGAGGAAATTGGTCGCGTTTCGTGCGTTCTCGACCATTCCGTCGAGCTCGTCTTCGCTCAGCCCCTCTTCGAACACAGGCAACGGCACGAAACAGGCTCCCCGCGCATTCCACTCGATTGATTCCTCATCCGACATATGAAGCGCCGAAATACAAAGGAAAATGAGGCGTCATGTCCCGCCCCCCGGCCCTTGCGGAAGCGCTTCGAGAAGCCGGGCGAGAAAGACCCAGAAGAACTCGTCCCCCGGATAGCCCTCGATCCGCCCGAGCTCCCGCCCCGCCTCCACCAGCACGAAGGTCGGCGTGAAGCGGGGGGGCGTCGCGAAGGCGACGTCCTCGGGCAAGGCATGCAGGTCGACGCGCCGGAGCGGCGCGCGGCGCCCTTCCTCCGTCTTCGGGTAGGCGGGGCCGATCTCCGCGTTCCAGCGGGCGCACCAGGGGCAGCCCGCCTCCTCCACCAACACCAGTTCCGCCGCGGAAGCGGGGGCGCCGAGCGCAAAGACGACGAAGAGCGCCCGGAGAAGGTTCATTGACGGCTCCTTTCTTCACATATACTAAATCGAATATGTTTTTGGAAGGGGTCGGCGATGGGCTTCGACATCGGCTACGGCGCTGCGGGCCTTGCGGGGCTTCTCTCCTTCCTCTCGCCCTGCATCCTGCCGATCGTGCCCTTCTACCTCTGCTATCTCGCCGGCATGAGCATGGAGAGCCTGACGGGCGGGCCGCTCGAAGGCGCGGCGCGGCGGCGCGTCGTGCTGTCCTCCGTATTCTTTGCGCTCGGCGTCATCACGATCTTCGTCGGCCTCGGCGCGACGGCGACGACCTTCGGGCAGTATCTCCGC
>JAUHWJ010000465.1 GCA_030424705.1 Alphaproteobacteria bacterium
CGAGGCCTACAGCCCGGACACCGGCCTCTTCTACATCCCCGCGCATGAAAACCTCTGCTCGGAACTCGGCGGCGTGCCGATGGAGGAGCGGGAGTCGGGCGAGCTCTATATCGGCATTCCGATCGACGTGATCCTGTCCTCGCTCCGCTTCGCGGACGGGATCGACACCTCGAAGCCCGTGCCGATCGGCAAGCTTCAGGCCTGGGACATGAACACCGGCGAGAAGAAGTGGGAGCACAGCTTCAACGATACGCCGTTCTGGGGCCCGCTGATGACGACGGGGGGCAACCTCCTCTTCACCGGCGGCACGAACGACCGGATGTTCCGCGCCTTCAACGCCTCGACCGGCGACATGCTCTGGGAATATCCGACGAATTCCGGCGTGACGGGCGCCCCGTCGGCCTTCGAGGTCGATGGCGTCCAGTACATTGCGGTCCAGTCGGGCTGGGGCGTGGACGCGGAGCGGATGCAGGGCCTGCTGAAGGGCATGCTGCCGGAGGGCCGCGTGCCGAACGTGCCGCAGGGCGGCGTCGTCTGGGTCTTCGCCCTGAAGGACCGGGGATGAGGATGGCTCGGCGTTTTCTGCGCCGGGCTGCCGGGGGGCGTTTCGCCCCCCGGCTTCTTGCAGCGGGCCTTGTCGCCGTGGGGCTGGGCTCGGCGGCCCCGGCATCGGCCGCGGCCGGCGACCTGCCGAAGGACCCGGATGCGCTCGTCAAGGTGATCGGCGACGCGATAGCCGCGAAGGACTATGCGGCCTTCGAGGAGCTCGTCTATTGGGAAGGCGCCGGGAAGATCAAGCGCAACATCGTCCGTTTCGAGCTCAACCGCGGCCTCGGCCGGAAGGTCCGCTCGATCACGTTCGAGCCCTTTCCGGAGAACGGTATGGCCGGCGTTCTGGCCACCGGCAAGCTCGAGCCGAACATGGAGGTCACCAACCGCGTGCGGGTGATCTACGACGAGCCGGACGTGCCCTCCACCGGCAAGCCGCCCACGGCCGTCTTTCTCGTGGGCAAGATCGACGAGGAATACCGGATCGGCCTCGTGAACCGGAAGCGGATACCGGACGACGACTGAACGCGTTCCGCGGCGAGAATGACGGGCGCTCCAGCTTTCGGAGCGCCCGTTTTCAATAGGCCTGCCCGAACCAGTACCAGGGTTCGAACCCGCCGCCCGCCACGCCGCGCAGCACGATCACCGCCCCCGAGACCGGAGCCGCCGCGTCGGCCGCCGGGGCGCCGCGAACGCGATCCGGCGATCCGTCCCCGTCAAGATCGGCGTCGAGCGCCGGTCCGGCCTCGCCGAGGAGGCCGGCGGGGAAGCCGGGCGCGCCCGCGGACGGTCCCTGCCTGGCTTGCGCCTTCAGCCCGGGGCGGGGCGCTGCGACGGCGCCGAGCGGGCGCGCCGCCTTCTTGGTAAACGAGAAGCCGAAAGCGCCCCCCGTCTCCGCAAAGGACGTGAGCCGCCGGGCGCCATCCCCCGCAACGAGCGACGCGCCGAAGCCCTGCGCGCCCTCCGGCGCGTCGAGCCGGAGCCAAGGCCGGAACCCGCGCACGGGATGGCCGCGATAGAGGAACACGGCGCCCGCGCCGCCATCCTTCCCCGGCGCGCCGACCGCCAGGTCCATCTCCCCGTCGCCGTCGAGATCATGGAGCAGAAGCGCCGCGCCGAACCTGTCCCCGGCCTCGTCGCGGCCGAGAACGTTGTCCGGATGCGAGCCGTAGACGGAGACAAGCCCGAAGATGTCCAGCGCGCTCAGTTCCGGTAAACCGCGGCTGAAGGCGACGCCCGCCTCCGCCACGCAGGCGACCATGATCGAATCCGGGTCGAACGGGGTCAGCGGCGCGTCCGTCTCTACATATCGCCGGCCATCCGGTCCGATATGGCCGCAACGCTCCGGCTCGGGCGCGTCCGCGCGGGCGTATTCATGCCCGAAGCCGAGCGCGTGCCCGAATTCATGCACCGGCGCCTTGATGTTGAGGGAAAGCGCGGCGAGGCTCCACAGCACCGGCAGGCGGACGCCGCGCGGGGTTCCGTCCAGTGCCCGGCCCCGGCCCGCGGCGCTCGGATGCGAATTCTCAAGCGAGATGCGAACGCCCGGCGAGTCTTCCGCACAGGGGCCCCAGCCGGTGAAGACGACCGCGCTCTCGCGCTCCCAGGTTCCGGCGACGGCGTTGCGGATCATCTCGCGCTCCTGCCGGTGCTCGCGCTGCGGATTTTCCCAGCAGACCGGAATTTCCGGGCTATCCCAGGCGGAGCCGGCCTTCATCGTCAGCGCGTCGGCGGCCAACGGAGCCGCGAGGGCGAAGACGGCGGCGGCGATCCATGCTCTCATCCCGTCTCCTTCAGGCCGACCCCGCGCGATATGGCGCCCGAAAGAGGGGCGTCACGCGTCCGCCGCGAAAAGCTCGCGGTGCGCCGCCTCCACCGCCTCCCGGTCCCGCCGCGCCTTCCGGTCGAGCGGCGAGGGGCGATCCCCCGTCAGTCGTGCGGGCCGGCCGCCGAGTTCCAGCACCCGGTCCGCCAGCGCCAGCGCCTCGCGGCGGTCATGCGTCGAGATCAGGGCGGTCGCGCCCGTCCTGTCGAGCGCCGCGACGAGAAGGCGCCGCATCGCCGCGGCGCCCTCCGGATCGAGCGAGACCAGCGGCTCGTCGAGGATCAGCAGAGAAGGCTCCACCGCGAGCGCCCGCGCCAGCGCCGCGCGCCGCTGCATGCCGAGGGAGACGCGCTCGGGATGGAGGTCCGCCGCCTCGGCAAGCCCCATCTCCGCCAGGAGCGCCCGCGCACGCGCCATGCCGCCCGAGCCCGGCGGCAGCGCGACATTCTCCGCCAGCGTCCGCCACGGGAGAAGCCGCGGCGTCTGGAACACCATGGCGACGCGCCCCGGCGGCCGCCCCACCTTCCCTTCGAAGTCCCCGCCGAAGCCTGCGACGAGGGAGAGCAGCGTGCTCTTGCCGACGCCCGAAGGCCCGATCAGCGCCGCCCGCTCCCCCGGCGCGAGCGCGAAGGCGATCTCCCCCAGCACCTCGGCCCCGGAAAAG
>JAUHWJ010000466.1 GCA_030424705.1 Alphaproteobacteria bacterium
TGGATCGAGACGGTGAAGACGCGGTCGTCGCCTTCGAAAATCCGCGCCGTGCCGTCGCCCTGGTGCACGTCGAGATCAAGCACCAGCGCCCGCCGGATCACGCCCTCGGCGAGGAGGGCGGATGCTGCGACGGCGACGTCGTTGAAGACGCAGAAGCCCGCGCCTCCCTCCCGCGCCGCATGATGCGAGCCGCCGGCGAGGGAGAAGGCGCGGCCATGCTCCAGCGCCAGCCGCGCCGCGAGAAGCGTTCCGGCGGAGGAAAGCCGCACGCGCCGCGCCATCCGCGCCGTGCCGGGCAGGCCGATCCGGCGCAACTCGTCCGGGCGGAGCGAGAGGGAGATCACCCGCTCCACGTAATCCGCGTCATGGGCAAGCCCTATCACCCCCGGCGGGGCCTCCACCGGCGCGAGGAAGCCGCCGGGCGGCATCAGCCCGCGCTCGGCCAGCGCCTGCCGGAGATAGCCGTATTTCGACATGGGGAAGCGATGGCCCGGGTCGAGCGGGGCCTCGTAGTCCGGGTGCCAGACGAGCGGCGCGCGCATTCAGGCCGGCCGGAGGCGCGGAAAAGGGGAGCGGGCCGAACGCGTCCGCAGTTTCCCTGCCGATTTTCGGGACGTGACACCCGGGCGTGGGGACTTCCGCGCTTCGCGTCGCTCCGGCGGCCCCTCTCCCGCCATCGGGTCGCGGGATGAGGAAGGGAGCGAAACACCGCCGAGAGCTCCCGAAGCGGCCGCGCCACGCGCAAACCTGTTTTTCTGATTACATTTATATAACAATAACATAAACCCCTTGCACACTGTGTGCACACACCTCATTCCGCCGCCGGCAGAAGCAGGTCTACAAGCGCCAGCGCCGCCTCCCGCTCCGCCGCAAGCCGCACCTCGAGCGCCGGGAAATCCCCCTCCCCCGCCGCCCGCGCCATCGCCGCCTTCAGCCCCTCGCCCGCCGTCTCGGCCCGGAAGGAGCCGGCAAGCGCCACGCGCTCGACCTGCTGGAGCCGGCTCTGGAGCCGGTGGGCGGCGGTCAGCGCCGCCGCGGTCTCCGCCTCCATCGCCCCCGCCGCGACCAACCTCCTGAAGGCCGCAGGGGCGGAGCGCGCCCCGGTCAGCGAGGCGCAGAGGAGCCCGGCCTGGGCGGCGAACTCGATGTCCATCAATCCCCCCCCGCCGTGCTTGAGCGACCAGAGCTCGCCCCGGACCGCCCTGTGCGCCTCGATCAGCCGGGCGCGCATCGCCGCCACATCGGCCCGCGTATTCCCCTCGTCCCGCGGGGCCGCAAGCACAGCCTCGATCGCCTGCCCGATATCGGCTTGGAGCGGCGCCGGCCCCGCCACGACCCGCGCCCGGGTCAGCGCCATGTGCTCCCATGTCCACGCTTCCTCCGCCTGATAGCGGCGGAAGCCTTCGAGCGAGACGGCGACGGGCCCCTGCCCGCCCGAGGGGCGGAGCCTCATGTCGACCTCATAGAGCGCGCCCTCCGCCGTTGCCGCCGTCAGCGCGGAGACCAGCATCTGCGTGAGCCGCGCATAATAGGGGCCGACGGAGAGCGGCCTCGGCCCGTCGGACGCTTCCACTCCCGCGGCGTCATAGACGATGATGAGGTCGAGATCGGAGGAGGCGGTCATCTCCGACCCGCCGAGCTTCCCCATCCCGATCACCGCCGCGCCGCGGCCGGGCGCCGCGCCGTGCCTCCGCGCGAACTCCTCCTCCACGACGGGCAGGAGCGCCCTTAGGCAAGCTTCCGCCACATCGGAGAATCCGCGCCCCGCCTCCGCCTCGTCCGCCACCCCGCGCAGAACCTGCACGCCGAGCCGGAACCGCCGCTCCTTCGCCCAGGCGCGAACGGCGTTGAGCCGCATCTCGTAGTCCGGGGCGCGATCGAGCGCCGCGGAGAGCTCCGTCTCCAGCGCCGCGAGCGGCGGCGGCGAGGAGAAGAAGTCGGCGTCGAGAACGGCGTCGAGAACGGCCGCGTTTCGCCCGAGATAGGCGGCGAGCCGCGGCGCTGCGGCGCAGATCTCCGCCAGAAGGTCCAGCAGCTGCGGATTGGCTTCGAAGAGCGAGAAGAGCTGCACCCCGGCGGGCAAGCCGGAGAGGAACCGGTCGAATTGCAGGGCCGCGTCGTCCGGATCGCCCGCCCTCGCCAACCGCTGGAGGATCTCCGGCGCGAGGATGCGGAATTTGCGCCGCGCGCGGGAGGAACGGGTGGCCGCGATCTCCCCCCCACCCCATCGCTCCGCCATCTCGCGCACCATGTCGGGCCGGGCGAAAGGCAACTCCGCGATAACCTTGTCTAGGTCCGGCGCCGGAGCGGCCGGAGCGGATTTGCCGAAGAAGGAGCGCACCCGCGCCCTGACTTCCGAAAACCGCGCGGCGACATCCGCCTCCATCGCCCCCCGGCTTTCCCATCCGCCAAGCGCCGCAACCTGCGACCGCGCCTCTGCGGAGACGGGGATGACGTGGGTCTGCGCATCGTCAATCATCTGGAGCCGGTGTTCGAGCCGGCGGTGCGCGCGATAGGCGGAGACGAGCGCCGCCCGAGTCTCCCCGTCGATCCGCCTCGCCTCCTCCAGCGCGGCGAGCGCCGCCTCGGTGCCGCGGACGCGGAGCGAAAGGTCCCGCCCGCCGAAGGCGAGCTGCTGGGTCTGTGCGAAGAACTCGATCTCCCTTATGCCGCCCGGCGCGAGCTTCAGGTCGTATCCCGGGAGGTCGCGCGGCCCGTTCAGACCCTTCGCGTCGCGGATCTTCGCGCGAATCTCGTTGATGTCCTCAAGCGCCGCAAAGTCGAGATGCCGCCGCCAGACGAAAGGCGCGAGCCCGGCGAGGAACGCCTCCCCCGCCGCGATATCCCCCGCCGCGGAGCGCGCCTTGATGAAGGCGGCGCGCTCCCATGTCCTCCCGACACTCTCGTAGTAGCGCTCGGCAGCCTCCATCGAGAGACATATCGGCGTGACCGAGGGGTTGGGCCGAAGCCGGAGATCGACCCGGAAGACGTATCCATCCGCCGTGATATCGGAGAGGAGCTTCACCGCCCG
>JAUHWJ010000467.1 GCA_030424705.1 Alphaproteobacteria bacterium
GAGACGGCCATCTCCCCGCCCGCGAAGGGCGCATGGCGGACGAGCCATTCATTCGCGCTCTCGGTCTCGAAAAGCCCCGGCTCCCCCGCGCCGGGCATGAGGTCGAGGTTGATCCAGCGCTCCTCCAGCACCGCCGGCGCCCCGCCCGCGAAGTGGATCGCCGTGGCGTGGAGCAGCCGCGCCTCCCCGAACCGCGCCCGCACGGGCGGCGGCGCGGCGCGTTCCTCCGCCCCGAGAAGGGCGTAGGAATAGGCCGCCCCCGCCGCCTCGATCTCCTCCCGGATCAGCGGAATGGCGAGCCGGGCGTGGCGGACCGGCCGTTCCGCCACCCGCGTCCCCGCCTTCCGCCGCCGCTCGATCAGGCCCGCAGCAGCCAGCTCCCGCATCGCGCGGCCGACCGTGGCGCGGGCGCAGCCGAATTCCTCGGCCAGCGCGGTTTCGGCGGGGATGAGGGCGCCGGGCTTCCATTCCCGCGCCCCGATCCGGCGCATCGCCTCGTCATGGACGGCGCGCCAGTCCCCCCGCGCGGCGGCCGTCACAGCGCCCCCCGGAGCCTGCGAAAGGCAGCGCGCGCCGCCGCCTCCGCCGCGTCCCGCGCCACATGCCGCCCGCCCGTCACCATGTGACGCCCGGCGGACCAGACGTCCGCGACCATCCGGTCGTCTCCCGCGAAGATCCATGTGTCGAGCAGCGCGTCGCCCTCCCGCCCTTCGAGGTCGAGATGGGACGTATCCAGCGCCAGCAAGTCCGCCCACATCGAAGGCGCAATGGAGCCCGCGGCCCGGCGCAGCGCCTGCGCCCCGCCATGCGCCGCCCCTTCGAAGAGGACGCGCCCGGTGGAGCGTTCCGGCTCCGCCAGCATCGCCCGGCCGCGGTGCCTGAGCCGCTGGGAATATTCCAGCGTCCGCAATTCCTCCGCCAGCGAAACGCGGATGTCGCTGTCCGACCCGACGGCGAATCGCCCCCCGGCGGCGAGGAACTCGACGCCGTTGAAGATCCCGTCCCCGAGGCTCGACTCGGTGATCGGGCAGAGACCCGCAACCGCCCCCCGCTTCGCGACCGCTTCCGTCTCCGCCGAGTTCATCTGGGTGAGGTGGATGAGGCACCAATGCGGCCCGACCTCATGGTTCGCCAGCAGCCATTCCACAGGCCGCGCCCCCCGCGCCGCCAGCACCTCCTCCACCTCCGCGACCTGCTCGGCCACATGGATGTGGATCGGCCGCTCCCCGGCGAGCGCGACCGCCTCGTGAAGCCCGATCTCCGTGACGGCGCGGAGCGAATGCGGCGCGACGCCCGCCGCCGCATCCCCCGGCAGGGCCCGCAAAGCCCGCTCCGCCTCCTCAAGCAACCGGGCGAACCGCGCCGGATCGCACCCGAACCGCCGCTGTCCCGGCCCCAGCGCCCGCCCGTCGCACCCCCCGACCTCGTAGAGAACGGGAAGGAGGCAGAGCCCGATCCCGCTGGCGGAGGCCGCCCGGATCACCGCCTCCGACATCTCCGCGAGATTGTCGTAGGGCGAGCCGTCCGGCTGATGATGCAGATAGTGGAACTCGCCCGAGGCGGCGAAGCCCGCCTCCAGCATCTCCACCTGAACGAGCGCCGTGATCGCCTCCACATCCTCCGGCGTCAGCCGGTCGAGGAAGCGGTACATCAGCTTCCGCCAGGTCCAGAACGTATCCCGCGGGTCCGGCCCTCGCCGCTCCGTCAACCCCGCCATCGCCCGCTGGAAGGCGTGGGAATGGACATTGGCGGGGGCGGGCAGCAGCGCGCCGACCCTTTGCGCCTCGCCCGGTTCCGCCCCCGCCGTCACGCTCTCGATCCGGCCCTCCGGGTCGATCACGACGCGCACGGCCTTCTCCCAGCCCCTTGGGGTGAGCGCCTGTTCGGCCCAGATTTCCCGCATGACGACTCCTTGACAGGCCTATTATGAGCAGACATAAAAAGCATAAGTGCAGACATAAGGGGAAGCAAGCATGGATCGACTCCTCCTCGTCAACGCCGCCCTCGCCACGATGGCGAATGGCGTCCTGCCCGGCGCCGCGGCCTACGGATTGATGAACCGGGCCGCCATCGCGGTGGAGAAGGGGCGCATCCGCTGGGTGGGGCCGACGGAGGAGGCGGGGGCCTTCCCGGATTTCGAGAAGCGGGACCTCGAGGGGCGGCTCGTCACGCCCGCCTTGGTCGATTGCCACACCCATCTCGTCCACGGCGGGCACCGGGCCTGGGAATTCGAGATGCGGCTGAAGGGCGCGACCTATGAGGAGGTGGCGCGGGCGGGCGGCGGCATCCTCTCCACCGTCCTCTCGACCCGGGGCGCGACGGAGGCGCAGCTCGTGAAGTCGGCCCTGCCGCGGGTCGACGCGATGATCCGGGAGGGCGTCGCGACGGTGGAGATCAAGTCGGGCTACGGGCTCGACATCGACACGGAGCTGACGATGCTCCGCGCCGCGAGGCGGCTGGCGAAGGAGCGGCCGATCCGCGTCCGCACCACCTTCCTCGGCGCCCATGCCGTGCCGCCCGAATACAAGGGCAGCCCGGAAGCCTATCTGCGCGACGTCTGCCTCCCCGCGCTCGACGCCGCGGCGGAGGAGCGCCTGATCGATGCGGTGGACGGGTTCTGCGAGGGGATCGCCTTCAACCCGGACCAGATGGCGCAGGTCTTCGCCCGGGCGCGGAAGCATCACCTGCCGGTGAAGCTCCATGCCGAGCAGCTTTCCAATATCGGCGGCGCGCGGCTCGCGGCGCGCTACGGCGCGCTCTCCGCCGATCATCTCGAATATGCGGACGCCGGGGACGCGGCGGCGCTGGCGCAGGCGGGGACGGTCGCGGTGCTCCTCCCCGGCGCCTATTACACGATCCGGGAGAGCCGCCGCCCGCCGGTGGAGGCGTTCCGCGAGGCGGGGGTGCCGATGGCGGTGGCGACGGATTGCAACCCCGGCTCCTCCCCGCTCGCCTCGCTCCTCCTCGCCATGAACATGGCCTGCACGCTCTTCGGGATGACGCCGGAGGAGGCGCTGGCGGGCGCGACGC
>JAUHWJ010000468.1 GCA_030424705.1 Alphaproteobacteria bacterium
GAACACGTTCAGCCAGAAGATGGCGCAGCTCGAGGACGAGATTCATGAGCTGGCGGGAGAGCGGTTCAATGTCGGCTCGCCGAAGCAGCTCGGGGAGATCCTGTTCGACAAGATGGGGCTCGAAGGCGGCAAGAAGGGCAAGACGGGCGCCTACGCCACCGGGGCGGACGTGCTGGAGGCGCTGGCGGCGGAGGGGCATGACCTCCCCGCGCGGGTGCTGGACTGGCGGCAGCTCTCGAAGCTGAAAGGCACCTATACTGACGCGCTGCAAGGGCACATCAACCCGGAGACGGGGCGCGTGCACACCTCCTATTCCATTGCCGGCGCCTCCACGGGGCGCCTCGCCTCGACCGATCCGAACCTCCAGAACATTCCGGTAAGGTCGGAGGAAGGGCGGCGCATCCGGGAGGCGTTCATCGCGGAGGAGGGGAACGTGCTCCTCTCGCTCGACTACAGCCAGATCGAGCTGCGGCTCCTCGCCCATATCGGCGATATCGGCGCGATGAAGCAGGCCTTCGCGGACGGGCTCGACATCCACGCCGCCACCGCCTCGGAGATGTTCGGCGTGCCGGTGGAAGGCATGGACCCGATGATCCGCCGGCAGGCCAAGGCGATCAATTTCGGGGTGATCTACGGCATTTCCGCTTTCGGCCTCGCCAACAACCTCCGGATCCCACGAGAGGAGGCGAAGAAGTTCATCGACGCCTATTTCGTGAAGTTCCCCGGCATCCGCGCCTATATGGACGCGACGGTGGAGACGGCGAAACGACAGGGCTATGTCGAGACGGTCTTCGGCCGGCGCATCCATACGCCGGAGATCAACGCGAAGGGGCCGATGGGGGGCTTTCAGGCCCGCGCGGCGATCAACGCGCCGATCCAGGGCTCGGCGGCGGACGTGATCCGCCGCGCGATGATCCGCATTCCGGGGGCGCTCGCGGCGGCGAGGCTGAAGGGGCGGATGCTCCTCCAGGTGCATGACGAGCTGATCTTCGAGGTTCCGGAAGCCGAGGCGGAGGAGACGGCGAAGGTCATGCGCGAGGTGATGGAGCGCGCGAACCTCCCCGCCGTGGAGCTCACCACCCCGCTCGTCGTCGATGCGGGCAAGGGGCGGAACTGGGCGGAGGCGCATTGAAAGCGCCGGTTCGCCTTGGAATCGTCGGGCTCGGCCTGATCGGGCGGCGGCATGTCGAGGCGGCGGCGCGCGTACCCGAGGTCGAGATCGTCGCCGCGGCGGACGCAGCGGAGGCCGGGCGCAACTTCGCCGCCGGGCGCGGGATATCGACATTCGGATCTCTGGACGCGCTCCTTGCCTCCTCGGCCGCCGAAGGGGTGATCGTCGCGACGCCCAATTCGGCCCATGCAGAGCAAGGCATAGCCTGTGTGGCGCGCGGCCTGCCGACGCTCATCGAGAAGCCGATAGCCGCGCACGCCGAGGAGGCGCGCGTGCTAGTCGCTGCCGCCGAAGAGGCGGGCGTTCCGCTCCTTGTCGGGCATCACCGGCGGCACAACCCTCTGATCGCGGCTGCGAAGGCCGCCATCGATCGGGGCGCGCTGGGCGAGATCAGAATGGTTCAGGCCCGCTGCTGGCTTTTCAAGCCGGACGGGTACTTCGAGGAGGCGCCCTGGCGGAAGGCGCAGGGGGCCGGCCCGGTTCTTGTGAACCTGATCCATGACGTGGACCTGATGCGCCATCTCTGCGGGGAGATCGTGCGCGTGCAGGCGGAGGCTTCGCCCGCGCGGCGTGGCTACGCCAACGAAGACGCCGCGGCGGCGACTATCCGCTTCTCCTCTGGCGCCCTCGGCGTCATCTCCGTCTCCGACGCGGCGGTCTCACCCTGGAGCTGGGAACTCACGGCGAGGGAGAATCCGGCCTACGCCCAGACCGGGGAGAGCTGCTACGAGATCGCCGGGTCGAAGGGCGCGCTTTCCCTGCCCGATCTCAGGCTTTGGCGGCACGAGCCGGAACCGGACTGGTTTTCCCCCATCGCCTCGGCGTCATGGCCCCGCGCCGCTGTCGATCCACTCGAAGCGCAGCTCGGTCACTTCGCCGCCGTGATCAGGCGTGAGGCCACGCCGCTCGTATCCGGGCGCGAGGCACTGAAGACGCTGGAGGTGGTGGAGGCAATTCAGGAGGCGGCCCGGACAGGGTGCGCGGTGCGCCTCGGTTAAAGCGCAGAGCACCTTTATCCGATTCCTACGGATGTATGTTCCCGCCCCCTGCAAACGCGGGCGCTCAGCCCTCGGGAGGCAGCGCGTAATCCTCGTCGCTCACCGGCTCCAGCCAGGTCGCCGTCATCCCGTCCTGCGCCTCCTGGAGCGCGAGATGGACCATGCCCGTCTCCGGCCCGGCGCCGTGCCAATGCTCCTCCCCCGGCGGGATCCAGATCGTGTCCCCCGGCAGGATCCGCCGCACCGGCCCGCCGCGGAGGCCGAAGAGCCCGGCGCCCTGCGTCACATGGAGCGTCTGGCCGTAGGGGTGATGATGCCAGTTCGTGCGCGCGCCCGGCTCGAAGGCGACGCGGAAAAGCCGCGCGCGGGCCGGCGCGGGTTGCTCCGCGAGCACGTCCTGCCACACCGCGCCGGTGAAATGCGAAGCGGGCGCCCGCTTCGACGGCCGCGAACCGGCCTTTGTGAACTCCATCCCGTCCTCCCTCATTCTCCGCTGGACGAGTCGCCCGGCGCGGCGTCACTCTAGGAGAAAATCAGGGGGAAACCATGCTCGACAATCTCTCAGGCGTCGTCGCGCCGTTCACCACGCCCTTCCGCGCCGACGACCGCATCGACTTCGCCGCCGTGAAGCCGCAGCTCGACTGGCTGATCGAGAACGGGGTCCACGGCGTCGCCGCCGGCGGCTCGACGGGGGAAGGCCATGCGCTCGACCGCTCCGAATACCAGGAGCTGATCCATGCGACGGTGGAGGCCGCGGCCGGGCGCGTTCCCGTCGTCGCCGGGATCGTCGCGAACTCGACGGGGGAGGTCGCGGCGCGGGGCGACCTCGTGAAGGGGCTCGGCGTCGTCGCGCTCCAGG
>JAUHWJ010000004.1 GCA_030424705.1 Alphaproteobacteria bacterium
CTGACGCCGGCGCATCGGGTGGAGGCCCGGAGAGATGGTCGAGAGACTGAAACACGCCATCGAGAAGGCCCGCGCCCAGCGCGAGACAGAAGCCTTTCCCGCGGCGCGCCCGCTGCCTGCCGCCGAAGCTCCGCCCTCGGCGACGGCCCCGACGCAGCAGGAGGCGGCCGCGCGGCGCGGACGGCCTACGCCCGAGGATCAACTCTGGGCGTCGCTGAAGGAAATCCGGCTGCGGCAACCGCTCGTCGCGAACCGACGCATCGTGACGCATGACAAGTCAGACCCTGCGCATATCGCCTTCGATGTTCTCAGGACGCGAATGATCAAGGCGTTCAGGGACAACGGCTGGAACCGCGTCGCGGTCACCTCGCCCCGGAAGGGCTGCGGGAAGACGCTTGTGGCCGCCAATCTTGCGCTTAGCTTCGCGCGCCAGCCCGACCTGCGCACGCTCTTGCTCGACATGGACCTGAAGTCGCCCGAGTTGACGCGGACCTTCGCGCCCGAGGGTGCACAGCCAATTTCTTGGTTTCTGTCCGGAAGGAGCCCGCTCGAGAGCGCCATCGTACGCTACGGCGAGAACCTCGCCATTGGCCTCAATGGAGAGCGCGTGCGGGATTCCGCAGAGCTCATCCATGACGAAAAGACAGGAAAGGTTCTTTCCTCCATGATGACGCGGATGAAGCCGGACGTGGTGATCTGCGACCTGCCGCCGATGCTCGTGAGCGACGACGCCATGGCCTTCCTGCCCTATGTGGACTGCGTCATTCTTGTCGCCGCCGCCGGCCAGACGACGGCGAAGGAGATCGAGGATTGCGAGCGCATGTTTGCGGGCCACACGAACTTCCTTGGTGTGATCTTGAACAAGGCGGAAGTGGGCATGACACGCGAAGGTTATGAATATGTCTGAGGGCCGGGCCACGAACTAGCCCGCGGCGCGCCGCAGATCGCGCGCCGAGTTTCCCCGACAGAATGAGGTGCTTGCCATGAAGTTCAAACGTTCCGGCCCCCTTCGAGTCGCTCTCACGCTCGCCGCAGGGCTTGCTCTCGCAGGCTGCGACAGCGCGGAGGACCGGCTTGCACGCCATCTCGCCAACGCGGAGGAGCATCTCGCGGCCGGCGCTCCGGAGAAGGCGGCCCTTGAGCTGCGCAACGCGCTCTCTCTCGACGCGAACAACGTCAAGGCCCACACGGGCATGGCGACGATCTATGAGGGACAGCGCAATTTCCCCGCCATGCTCGCGCATCTGAACAAGGTGCTGGAGGCGGATCCAACCAATGTCGACGCTCTCATCAAGGTCGGCCAGATGATGATGCTCGGCAACCGTCTCGACGAGGCGTTGACCAACGCCAATGAGGCGTTGGCCGTGGCGCCGCAGGACGTGGCGGCGATGGTGCTCAAGGCTGGCGTTTCGCTCCGCCTCGGCAACTTCGCCAACGCTGTAGAACTCGCCCAAGCGGCGATCGCGCTCGATCCGGACAACCCGACAGCCCATGCGGTGCTGATCGGCGAGCGGCTCCAGGCGGGCGATGCGGCGGGGGCGCGGGCGATCGCGGACGACATCACCACGCGCGCGCCGCAGGATCTCGGCGTGGCCCTGGTCAAGCTCCAGATCGTTGAGCAGGAAGGCGACGAGGACGCGCTGATCGCCTACATGCGGGAGATGGTGAGCCGCTTCCCGGAGCAGGTCGTGCTGCGCCGCGGGCTCGCCCAGTTGCACATCCGCCGCAACGAGTACGACCTGGCCGAGGCCGAGCTTCGCGCTATCGCGGAAGCCGCGCCGGACGATCCGCAACCCGCGCTGGCGGTCGTTCAGTTCCTCAACACTGTCTCCGGAAACGACGCCGCGCGCGCCGAGCTCGCGTCACTCGCCGAATCCCGGGCGGACAAGACGCCGTTCGAAATCGCGCTGGCCGAGCTCGACTATGCCGTGGGGGCGAAGGACGAGGCCCAGGCCCGGCTGGAGGGCATGATCGAACGGGAGGAGGCGAATGCGGACGTAGCGAATTCGATCCGCCTCATTCTGGCCCGGCAGTTCCTGCGGGACGAGAAGCGCGAGGAAGCGCTCGCGCTGGTCCAGTCCGTGCTGGAGGCGGACGCGGCGAGTGTTGACGCACTCGCGATCCGCTCAGCGCTCCGCTATGATGCCGGAGACTATGACGCGGCGCTCCTCGACGCGCGCGCCGCGCTCGCCTCCGCGCCCGACAACGCCCAGCTTCTGCTTCTCGCCGGCCGAACCAACATGCGCGCCGGCAATGCCGATCTTGCCGGCGAGAATTTCGCGAGCGCAATGCGCGCCTCGGGCTATGCGCCCGAGGTCACGATGGAATACGTTTCCTATCTCAGGCTTCGCCAGCGGAGCGACGCGATCCTCACGGTCCTGACCGAGGCCGTTGCGAGGCATCCCTCGGACGAAACGCTCTTGACGGAACTCGCCGCCGCGCAGTTGCGCGCCGGCGACTGGGTGGGCGCAGAGGAGACATCGAACAGGCTCGCCAGCGTCGACAAGGACACCGCGCAGCGCGTGCGCGCCGCCTCGCTCAGCGGGCGGGAGCGGTTCGACGAAAGCCTGGCGCTGCTCGGCGAACTGGCCGAGGACGGCGAGGGGCAGGATTCGACGCTCGCCTCCATCATTCAGGTCTATGCCCGCGCAGGGCGGATCGAAGAGGCGCGGACCTTCCTCAACGACGTGCTGACGGAGAACCCGTCCAACGCCCGCGCGCTCCTGCTGCGCGGTTTCCTCTCCGCCTCAGAAGACGATCTTGAGGCGGCGGAAGCCGATTATCGGGCGGCTGTGGCGGCGGATCCGGCCGATGCTGCGGCGGCGCTGACCCTTGCGCGGCTGCTCCTGGCGAAGGGCGACGAGGCCGCAGCGATCGCCGCCGCGGAAGAGTCCATTCCCACGGTCTCATCCGCCGGCATGTTGCGCCTTTTCCTTGGCGGCGTTCACGAAGGAGCCCGGCGCTTCGACGAAGCGATCGCGCAATACCGTGCGATGTTCGAGGAGCAGCCAACTTCCCTCGTGGCCGCGAACAACCTCGCCAGCCTGCTCACGGAGCACAAGGCGGATGACCCAGAGGCGATCGCCGAGGCGGCGCGGATCAGCGTCGTGCTCAGGAACATTGAAGTCCCCGCGTTCCAGGACACCTATGGCTGGGTCCAGCACCTCAATGGCGACAGCGAGCTCGCGCTTCGCCACTTGATTCCCGCTGCGGACGGGCTGCCGGACAATCCCTATGTCCGCTACCATATCGGGGCGGTTTACGCGGCGCTCGGGGACGCTGCCGCGGCGCGCCCGCATCTGGAGGCCGCCGTGGCGGCGGGGACGGAGGGCTTCTCCCGCTATGAGGCTGCCAAGGGCGTGCTCGAAGGGTTGCCGCCGGCGCAGTAAGGCTCAGGCGTCGCCGTTCAGGAAGGCGTGGAGGCTTTCGGCCATCGTGCGCGAAATGCCCTCCACCGCCATCAGGTCGGAGACGCCTGCCCGCGCCACCGCCTTGGCCGAGCCGAAATGCGCGAGGAGAGCGCGTTTCCGCGCCGGGCCGATCCCCGGCGCCTCGTCGAGAGGGGTCTTTCCGATGGAAGCGGCGCGCTTCGCGCGGTGTGCGCCGATGGCGAAGCGGTGCGCCTCGTCCCGCAGTCGTTGGACGAAATAGAGCACCGGGTCCCTGTGCGGCAGGGCGAAGGGGCGCGCGCCGCCGGGGCGGTGGAACTCTTCCTTTCCGGCATCCCGGTCCAGCCCCTTGGCGACGCCGATGAGCGGCACGTCCTCGGCGCCGAGGGCGGCAAGCGCCTCGGCCGCAGCAGAGACCTGCCCGGCGCCGCCGTCGATCAGGACGAGGTCGGGCCAGTCCGCGCTTTCCCTGTCCGCATCCTCCTTCAGGAGGCGGCGAAAGCGGCGGGTCAGCACTTCCTTCATCATGCCGAAATCGTCCCCCGGCGTCAGTTCCTCGCCGCGGATGTTGAACTTGCGGTAGGACTTACGGTCGAACCCGTCAGGCCCCGCGACGATCATCGCGCCGACGGCGTGTGCGCCCTGAATGTGGCTGTTGTCATAGACCTCGATGCGCCGCGGCGGCGCCTCAAGCCCGAAGGCTTCCGCCAGGCCCGCCAGCAGCTTGCCCTGCGCCGCGCCCTCCGCCATCCGCCGCGCGAGCGCCTCGCGCGCATTCGTCAGCGCATGATCGACGAGGAGACGCTTCTCCCCCCGCACCGGCCGCGCGAGCGTAACCTTGCGGCCCGCCGCGGCGGAGAGCGCGGCGGCGACCAGGTCCGCATCCTCCGGCTCGTGGCTCGTGAGGATCAGCCGCGCCGGCGTCTTGCCGCCATAGAACTGGGCGAGGAAGGCGGCGAGGATCTCCTCCTCCGGCACATGCGCGCCGGCCTTGGGGAAATAGGCGCGGTTCCCCCAGTTCTGGTGGCTGCGGAAGAAGAACACCTGAACGCAGGCCTGCCCCCCTTCGGCATGGACGGCGACGACGTCCGCCTCCTCCACCGTCTCGGGATTTACGCCCTGCGCCTGCTGGACGCGGGTCAGCGCGGCGATGCGGTCGCGGTATATCGCCGCCTGCTCGAACTCCATCTCCGCCGAGGCTGTGCGCATCCGGTCGGCCAGCTCCTCCTGAACCGAAGTCGAGCGCCCTTCCAGAAAGCGCTCCGCATCCTCGACAAGCGCGGCGTAGCCTGCTTCGTCGATCAGCCCGGCGCAGGGGGCCGAGCAACGCTTGATCTGGTGCAGGAGGCACGGGCGCGTCCTGCTCTCGAACACGGAATCGGAGCAGGTGCGGAGCAGGAACGCCTTCTGCAGCTGGTTGAGCGTGCGGTTGACGGCGCCCGCCGAGGCGAAGGGGCCGAAATAACGCCCTTTTCGCGCCCGCGCGCCGCGATGCTTCGCGATCTGGGGAAAGGCGTGGTCCCCCGTCAGGAGGATATGGGGGAAGCTCTTGTCGTCCCGCAGGATGACGTTGTAGCGCGGCTTCAGCTGCTTGATGAGGTTCGCCTCGAGCAGCAGCGCCTCCATCTCCGTCGGCGTCGTGACGAACATCATCGAGGCCGTCGCCTCGATCATCCGCTGGATGCGCGGCGAGTTGCCCTGGAGGCGCGCATAGTTCGAGACGCGGGCGCGGAGCGAGCGCGCCTTGCCCACATAGAGGACCTCCCCCTTCGCGCCGAGCATGCGGTAGACGCCCGGCCGCGCGGGCAGGGACGGCAGATAGGAGCGGATCACCTCCGCCCCGGTCTCGCGCCCGAGGCGCGCCTGCTCCTCCTCGAAGCCGGCTGCGGCCTTGCTTCCTGCGGTTTCGTCGGCCACGGGCGGATCAACCTCCGGCAGAGAGACTTGCACAGGGATCGCATCTCATGCGCGAATCTCCCCCGAACTCCGGCTGCCTCAAATCCGGGGGGCGTTCAACGATTATCCTGTCCACGAAAGCTGTGGATAAGTCTGTCGATGAAATCGGCGCCAACGGGATTCTTAATGGAATCATAACGGTTTTGTCACCACGCCTAAAAAATAGGCGCCACCTATAACCCGCTGTTTTTCATAAGACTTTTGAATGTCGACTTTGTCATATCGGACGCATCGGGTTTGCTGACTACGAATCGTACGGCTTCCGCCTCCGAGTGGAAAACATGAAATGTCCACCCCGTTCCGCGCCTGCGAAGGCGCCTCAGCGACGACCGCCAACTCACTCGACTCCAAGAACATCCGGGGTTTCCCAGGCGAGATGCTGCCCGCCGTCCAGCGCGAGCATCTGCCCGGTGAACGACGGGGTCGCAAGGATGAAGCGGAGCGCGGCGACGATCTCGTCCGGGCCGGCGCCGCGCGCGAGCGGCGTCGCCGCCCGCTGGGCGGAGAAGTGCCCGGCGCTTTGCCGCGCGCCCTGCAACGTCGGCCCCGGCCCGATGGCCGCGACGCGGATATCGGGCGCGAGGCCCTGCGCCGCCATGCGGGTGAAAGCCCAGAGCGCATGTTTCGCGACGCTGTACGAAAGAAACATCGGCGTCGGCTTCAGCACACGCTGGTCGATCATGTTGACGACGACGGCGCGCGCCTCCGGCTCACCGGCCGCGTCCGGCGCCGCCTTCAGCGCCTGGGCGGCGAAGAGCTGGGTCAGCCGGACCGGAGCGCGGAGATTGCTCTCGATCGCCCGATCCCAGCTCGCACGCGTGGCGCTCGCCATGTCGTCGAACTCGAAGATCGAGGCGTTGTTGACGAGGCAGGAGAAAGGCTGGCCGAGCGCGGCGGCCGCAGCGGGGAGAAGAGCGTCGGTCGCCGCTTCATCCGTCAGGTCGGCGCGAAGGGGCGCCGCGCGGCGACCGAGCGCGCGGATCGCCGCCGCCGTCTCCTCCGCCTCAGCCTCGGAGCCGAGCCAGCTGAAGGCGACATCCCATCCGTCCGCCGCGAGGGCGAGCGCCATCGCCCTTCCGAGCCGCTTCGCCCCGCCCGTCACCAGCGCCGCGCCTGGGGTCATGCCCGCCTCCCTCCGTTCCCGGTCACATCCTCGGGCCGAGCGCGAGGACGCAGTAGACGACATAGACCGCAAGGAAGGCGAGTCCCGCCAGACGGGCGATCGGCAGGCGCAGCGCGATGAAGGGAAGGAGCAAGAGGGAAGAGGCGAGCATGATCCAGAGATCGAGCTCCAGGAAGCCGGCCGGCGTCGGCAACGGGCCCACGAGCGCGGCGACGCCGAACACCGCAAGAATGTTGAAGATGTTCGATCCGACGACGTTGCCGACGGCGACATCGGCCTGCCGGCGGACCGCCGCCATCACCGTGGTCGCCAGTTCAGGCAGCGACGTGCCGAGGGCGACGAGCGTGAGGCCGATCGCCGCCTCGGAGACGCCGAAGGCGAGCGCCGCGCCGCGCGCGCCCTCGATGAGAAGATGCGCGCCCACCGGGAGAAACACGACGCCGCCGAGAATGCAGCCCGCCACCACCAGCGGCCGCATGTGTTCGTCCCCCTCCTCGAGCTCGATCTCGATCCGCCCCGCCTTTCCGAGCCGGTATGCGTCGTAGATCATGAAGGCCAGCAGGACGAGGAAGAGGAGCCCGGTCCAGAAGAACACGCCACCGAGAAAGAAGCAGGCGGCGATGAGCAGGAGCGAAGCGCCGATCATCGTCACAAAGTTCCGCATCACCCCCTTCTGGCTCACCACGATCGGCGAGATCAGCGCCGGAACGCCCATGATGAGCAGAATGTTGGCGATGTTCGAGCCGACAATGTTGCCGAAGACGAGGCCTGTGGCCCCGTCCAGCGTCGCCTGAACCGAGACGAGCATTTCCGGCGCCGACGTGCCGAAGGCCACGACCGTAAGGCTGACGACAAGCGCCGGCACCCCGAGCCGAAGGCTGAGCGCCACCGCTCCGCGCACCAGCGCGTCCCCCGCAAAGACGAGCAGCGCGAGACCGGCGGCTACGAAGGCGAGGTCTGTCAGCATGATTGGGGGTTCACCGATTGAAGCTCACGGGGTCGGCGTGCCGCCGCACTGGCAGCCTTCGCCAGCAGCGGACCAAGCGCCGCAGACGGGGCAAGGCCGGAGATCCTCCGCCTTGCGCACCTTGCCGGGCTTCGTTCCGTCCCTTCTCCGCAGGCGCTTCGGCAGCGCGCTCGCCGCGCCGAGCCGCGCGACCACGAAGACGCCAATCAGCACGGCAAGAAAGATGAGGACCTTGGTCAGCAAGGTCAGAGACCGTAGCGGGCGAAGAGCGCCCGCTCCTCGATCGCGCGCCCCGCGGCGGCGAAGCCCTCCTCAACCCCCGGCGCGCCGAGGCGCTGGAAGAAGCTGCGCTTCGGAGAGATGACGGAGAACCGGGTCTTCTCCCCGAACCGCGCCTTCATCACCGGCACGAGATGGCCGAGCCCGTCGATGAGACCCACTTCGACGGCCTGCCGGCCCACCCAGATCTCGCCGGTGAAGAGGTCTGCGCCCTCCGCCAGCTTCGCGCCGCGGCGGTCCTTCACCTGGGCGATGAAGTTCTCGTGGATCACCGTCTGGAGGCTGACAATCCGCTCCACATCTTCCGGCTTCTCGGGGCGGAACGGATCGAGCAGGGATTTCGAGCGGCCGGCGGTGTGCACCCGCCGCTCCACGCCCTGCCGCTCCAGCAGCGCATGGAAGCCGAAACCGGCATAAATCACGCCGATGGAGCCGACGATCGAGTTGTCGTCCGCAAAGATCTCATCCGCCGCCGTGGCGAGCCAATAGCCACCCGAGGCCGCCACATCCTCGCAGAAGGCGATGACGGGGACCGACTTCTCCGCCGCCTTCCGCCTTATCCGCGCAGCGATCAGCGCGCTCTGCACCGGGGAGCCGCCGGGCGAGTTGATCGAAAGGGCGACGGCGGCCAGGCGACGGGGCGCGAAGGCGCGTTCGACAAGCGGCGCAAGGGCCGCGTCAGTCAGGCCACGGCCCAACCCGGCGCCGCCGATGGCGCCGTTCAGCCGAAGCACGCTTACCAGCGGCGGCCGCGTCTTCAGGCTTGCGAATCCGTCGCGGAGAGCGTTCAACATGGCGGCTACTTAGTCGTGAAGCGGCGCGGCGGCAACATCGTCGCCGCCACTCTAACTCGGGGCGCCATGCGGGACATGACAGGGGAGAACGCCGGGCCGCCCAACCTGATGGGCGAGGAGGACGTGCTCCGCCTCAAACTTGACGAGTTGCGCAGCCGGCACCGGGCGCTTGATGACGCCATCAGCGCCCTGGAAGCGACCGTCGCGGGCCGTTCGTCGCTCGATCTCCGGCGTCTGAAGAAGCAGAAGCTCGCCCTGAAAGACGAGATCCGCCGCCTGAGCGACATACTGACGCCGGACATCATCGCCTGAAGCCGCCTTGCGGCCCGGCCCGCCCCTTCCTATAGCCCCGGTGCTGACACAGGGAGCCGAGGATGAATGACGCAGCCCCCCCGCTCGTCGGCGTGCTGATGGGCAGCCAGTCCGACTGGCCGACCATGCGGCGCGCGGCCGAGATGCTCGAAGCGCTCGGCGTGCCGTACGAGGCGAAGATCGTCTCCGCCCACCGGACCCCGGACCGGATGTTCGCCTATGCCGAGGGCGCGGCGGCGCGCGGGCTTCGCGTAATCATCGCCGGGGCGGGCGGCGCGGCGCATCTTCCGGGCATGCTCGCCGCCAAGACCCGCATTCCGGTGCTCGGCGTGCCCGTCCAGTCGAAGGCGCTTTCGGGGCAGGACTCGCTGCTCTCCATCGTGCAGATGCCGAAGGGCGTGCCCGTCGGCTGCCTCGCCATCGGGGAAGCGGGGGCGGCGAACGCCGGCCTGCTTGCCGCCGGCATTCTCGCGACGACGGACCCGGCGCTGGCCGCCCGGCTCGACGCATGGCGCGCCGCACAGTCCGCCGCCGTGGCGGAGGAACCTTCCGATGGCTGAGGCGGTTCCGCCGGGCGGAACGGTCGGTATCCTCGGCGGCGGGCAACTCGGGCGGATGCTCGCCATCGCCGCGGCGCAGCTCGGCCTCCGCGCCCATGTCTACGCGCCGGAAGACGCGCCCCCGGCGGCGGATGTCGCCCGCTTCACCCGCGGCGACTGGGAGGATGAGGCCTCACTCGCGGCCTTCGCGCGCGCGGTCGATGTCGTGACCTACGAGTTCGAGAACGTGCCGGCCTCCGTGGTCGACGCGGTCGAGCCCTTCGCGCCGGTCCGCCCTGGGCGGCGCGCCCTCGCCGCCGCGCAGGACCGGGTGGACGAAAAAACGTTCCTGAACGGGATCGGGGTGGAGACGGCGCCCTTCGCACCGGTGAACGACGCCGAAGGCCTCGCCGCCGCCCTCGCAAGAATCGGCGCGCCCGCGATCCTGAAGACGCGTCGCCTCGGCTATGACGGAAAGGGGCAGGCGCGGATCATGGGGCCGGAGGACGCGCCCGCGGCCCTCGCCGCGATGGCGGGCGCGCCCGCCGTGCTCGAAGGCTTCGTGCCCTTCGCGCGGGAGATCAGCGTCATAGCAGCGCGAGGAGCGGATGGCGCAGTGGCCGCCTTCGACCCGGGGGAGAACGTGCACGAGGGCGGCATCCTCCGCTGCACCAGCGTCCCCGCAGCTTCGGCGCCTGCCGTGCAGCAGGCTGCCGGGGAGATCGCCGGGCGCATCCTCGCCGCGCTGGACTATGTGGGCGTGATCGGCGTCGAGTTCTTCGAGACGGCGGAGGGGCGGCTCCTCGTCAACGAGATCGCGCCGCGCGTCCACAATACCGGCCACTGGACCATCGAGGCGACGGCGACCGACCAGTTCCGCCAGCACATCAAGGCCATCTGCCTCTGGCCGCTCGGAGACCCGTCGCGCCATGCGGATGCGGTGATGGAGAACCTGATCGGAGACGAGGCGGGCGCCTGGCGCCGTCTCTCCGCCGAGCCCGGCGCAGCGCTCCATCTCTACGGCAAGGCGGAGGCGAGGCCCGGCCGGAAGATGGGGCATGTGACGCGGCTCAGCCGCGCCTGAAGACCTCGTCCGGCGCGACCTGAAGCCCCTCGACCAGCGCATTGGTCGTCGCCGCCATCGCGACCACCGCGAGAAACTCGCCGTGTTGCGCCTCGGTGAGCCCCTTCGCGCGTGCGGCGGCCGTGTGGGAATGGACGCAATAGGAACAGCCGTTCGCCGTAGAGACGGCGAGATAGACCAGTTCCTTCGTGAGCGGATCGAGCCCGCCCTCGCGCGGAGTCATCACAGCCTTGAGC
Organism: Alphaproteobacteria bacterium; assembly: GCA_030424705.1. GTDB lineage: Bacteria > Pseudomonadota > Alphaproteobacteria > Rhodobacterales > Rhodobacteraceae > Pikeienuella. Next base: position 10,680 of record JAUHWJ010000004.1, read on the forward strand.
CGCTCCCACGTCGCCTTCAGCAAATGAGGGTCGTGAGCGAGAACCCGCCAGAAATCGTTCACGAAATCGGAACCGCGTGTAGCGCGGATGTCCGCGAACACCGTCGCAGCTTCGGCGGAAAGCTCTTCGTCCTCAAGCCTTGGCAGAACGGCCATGAAACGGCGTCAGCGCCGAGGTCCCTTGGGTCCTCGCCGGTCATCCGCCCGGACGGGGATCGGCCGGGGCGCGGGCGTACCCGCAAGACGGTCGAGCCATTCGTTCAGCGCGTCGGCGAGGTCTGACCATTTCACGTTGACGACTCCTCTCGGACTGTCCGAACGGGCGCCGATTCTCGCCCGCTCACCATATAACATGGGGGCTCGACCCGTTTCTGAAAAGCGGATTCCGCCGAAAATCCGATCTGAGCCGCGGAAAGGCGCTCGATTCCGCTGATCAGGCGAGAGTCGCGTCGCCCATTTCGAGGAACCGGCGACGGCGCGCAGCGCGAAGCTCGGCGGGGCTCTTCTTCGAGAGCGAGGCGAGTTCCTGCGAGATCGCCTCGCCCACAGCCCGGATCGTCGCTGCGCGGTCGCGTTGCGCGCCGCCCACGGGCTCCTTCACGATCCGGTCCACGACGCCGAGCTTCCGGAGGTCCTGCGCAGTGAGGCGAAGCGCGGCGGCGGCCTCGCGCATCTTCTCTGCGTTCTTCCACAGGATGGAGGCGCAGCCTTCGGGCGTGATGACGGAATAGATCGAATGTTCCAGCATCACCACCCGATCCCCCGCCGCGAGGGCGACCGCGCCGCCCGAGCCCCCCTCCCCGATCACGACGGAGACGAGCGGCGCGCCGAGGCGGAGGCACATCTCGGTCGAGCGGGCGATGGCCTCGGCCTGCCCCCGCTCCTCTGCGCCCTTGCCGGGATAGGCGCCCGGCGTATCGATCAGCGTCACCACAGGGACGCCGAACCGGTCCGCCAGCGCGAGGAGGCGAGCGGCCTTGCGATAACCTTCGGGCCGGGCCATGCCGAAATTCCGCTCGATGCGGGATTTCGTGTCGTTCCCCTTTTCCTGCCCGATCACCATCACGGCCTGATCGTCAAGACGGGCGAGGCCGCCGATCACAGCGGCGTCCTCCGCGAAATTGCGGTCTCCCGCCAGCGGGGTGAATTCGTCGAAGAGCGCGTCGATATAGTCGATCGCATGCGGCCGGTCGGGGTGCCGCGCGACGAGGCATTTCCGCCACGGGTCGAGATTGGCGTAGAGATCGGCCAGCATGGCGGCGGCCTTCCCGTCCAGGAGCTTGGCCTCGCCCTCGACATCGACGCCGCCGCCCTTCCGCGCCATCGCGCGAAGCTCGGCCGCCTTGCCCTCGAGGTCCGCGAGGTCCTTTTCGAATTCGAGATAGGTCTGCATCCTGCGCTCCGCCCGGGCCGGTCGCGGGGATATAGGGCCTCGGCCGGGGCGATTGCAATTCGCCCCGGGCCGCCGCGATCAATCGTCGGTGACGAGCGCGACCTCGAACACCGCAGCGGCGTCCTTCGCCTCCCGGCGGCGGATCATCGCCCGCGTCTCGAAATGTTCGAGCGCGGCCTCGATCATTCCCTCGCACATCTCCGCCGCCGGCGTCGCGGACCAGTAGCGGATCAGGAGGCGCGTGGGCGAGAGCCGCACGCAGCAGAGCCGCGGCGGGCGCGCCTCGGGATAGAGCGCGCGAATCTCCTCGTGCACATGCCGCTCGATGTGTTCAAGATAATCCAGCGCCGTCACGCTGAGCGGCACGAAGTCGGGATAGAGGGAAACGAAGCGCTCGAACATCCGCCGCCCGAAGGCGCGGCTTATCTCGCCGGGCCGCTCCCCGGTCAGAGCGGCGAGCCGGCCGAGCCGGTCCGGAAGGGCGGCGCCGGGACCGGCGAGAAAGGCCGCGAAGGCGTCGGGCGCCGCAACATCGCGGGCGAAATCCCTGAGTTCCGTCTCCATCATCGCCAGCATCTCACACCCGCCGTCACACTCCACACATTGCGAACGGGATATAGGCGTGCGCCACAGCGGCGAGGAAGCGCCAAAATGCACGCCGCCGGCGGGCGTTCAGCCCGCCGCCTCGATCAGCTCCGCCATGGAGACGATTACGCGCGCCTGTCGGCAGGAGGCGATGTCGATCAGCTTGCCGTCAAGCACGGCGGCGCCCTGCCCCGAAGCCTCCGCCGCCTCCATCGCGGCGAGGATGCGGCGCGCGCGCTCCACCTTCTCCGCCGGCGGGGTGAAGACCTCGTTGGCGAGCGCGATCTGGTTCGGATGGATCGCCCACTTCCCGACGCAGCCGAGCGTGGCCGAGCGGCGCGCCTGCGCGAGGAAACCCTCCGGGTCGGAGAAATCGCCGAACGGGCCGTCGAGCGGGAGAATGCCGTGCTGCCGGCAGGCGGCTACCATGCGGGTGATCGGATAATGCCAGGGGTCGACCGGCGTCGCCGTACGCGGCTCCGCGTTCGAGAGCATGTAGTAATCGTCCTGCGTGCCGCCGATCCCGGTCACCGTCATCCCCATCGAAGCGGCGTAGTCCGCGACGCCGAAGCTCATGGACTGGAGCCGGGGCGAGGCTGCGGCGATCTCGTCCACGTTCTGGGCGCCCGCCGCCGTCTCGATGATGACTTCGAGGCCGATGCGCTTTGTCTTGCGGGAGGCGGCCTCCGCGGCGCTGACGACGGCGTCGACCGCGTAGACGTCCTTCCCGTTGCCGGCCTTCGGGATCATGATGAGGTCGAGCCGGCCGTTCGTCCGCTCGATCAGCTGCGTCACGTCCTGGTGCCACCACTCCGTGTCCAGCCCGTTGATGCGGACGGAGAGCGCCTTCGTCCCCCAGTCGATCCCGTTGATCGCCTCGATCGCCGCCTCCCGCGCCGCCGGCTTGTCCGCCGGGGCCACGCTGTCCTCCAGGTCGATGGAGACGACGTCCGCGGCGGAGGACGCCATCTTCGGGAAGAGCGCGGGGCGCGAGCCCGGGCCGAAGAGCTGGCAGCGGCTGGGGCGGGCGGGGCCGGCGGGCTGGACAGTAAAGCTCATGGCGTCTCCGGGTCGGATCGTTTCGCGGTGTTGCGGCGCAGGGTTATTATGTTGCGCCGCATCATGTCAAACGCGGGAGGGTCAGACGGCGCGGCCCGCAGCGAAGCCGGAGGCCCAGGCCCACTGGAAATTGTAGCCGCCGAGCCAGCCCGTGACGTCCACGCATTCGCCGATGAACTGCAGGCCGGGAACGGCGCGGGCGGCGAGCGTTTTGCCGTCCAGCCCGCCGGTGGATACGCCGCCAAGCGTCACCTCCGCGGTGCGGTAGCCCTCCGTCCCGGTCGGCTTAACCTCCCAGCCGGAGACGAAGGCGGCGATCTCGGCCAGCCGCCTGTCGGAAAGTTCGGCGAGCGGGCGATGCTCGCCCGCCTCCGCCTCAATCCAGTCCGCCAGCGCTTTCGGCAGGAAGGCGGCGAGCGCCGTGCGGAGCGCGCGCTTCGGCCCCTCCGCCCGCGCCGCCTTCAGCGCGGCCAGCGCCGCCTCCCGGCCCCCGAAGGCGACGCGGATCGCCTCCCCCTCCCGCCAGAAGGAGGAGACCTGGAGCATCGACGGGCCAGAGAGCCCGCGATGGGTGAAGAGCATCCCTTCGGCGAAGGTCACGCCGCCGCCCGTCACCTCCGCCTCCGCCGCGACGCCGACGAGCGGGCGGAGACGTTCGAGAAGGGCGGGCGGGAGCGTAAAGGGCACGAGCGCGGGGCGCGTCTCCGTCACGGCGAGGCCGAACTGGCGGGCGAGGTCGTAGGCAAAGCCGGACGCCCCCATTTTCGGGATCGACTTGCCGCCGGTGGCGACGATCAGCGCCGCCGCCTCCTCCGCGCCCCGCGCCGTGGCGACGCGGAAGCCGCCTTCGACGCGCTCCACCCGCTCCACAGGTTCGGAGAGCCGAAGGGCCGCGCCGGCGTCGCCCATCTCGGTCAGCAGCATCGTGACGACGGCGCCCGCCCGCTGGTCGCAGAAAAGCTGCCCGAGCGTCTTCTCATGCCAGCCGAGGCCATGCGCCTCCATGAGCGCGACGAAATCGAGCGGCGTGTAGCGGGAAAGCGCGGAGGCGGCGAAGCGCGGGTTTTCCGAGAGGAAGGTCTCTGGCCGGGCGTGGAGATTGGTGAAGTTGCAGCGCCCGCCCCCGGAGATGCGGATCTTCTCCCCCGGCTTCGCGGCGTGGTCGAGCACGAGGACGCGACGCCCCCGCTTCGCCGCCTCCGCCGCCGCGAACATCCCCGCGGCGCCGGCCCCGAGGATGATCGCGTCCCAGCTCACGGCAAGAGCCCGAGCTCCCGCCCGAGCGCGGCGCCCTTTTCCTTGTCGAAGGGGAGGAGCGGCGGGCGGATATTGGCCCAGCGCTGCTCGCCCGTCGCCAGCGCCTGCACCCGCTTCAGCGATTCGATGAAGGAATGGGCGGAGGCGGCCTTGCGGAAGGCGGTGACGGCGGGCTGGAGCGCCGCCGCCTCCTCCGGGCTGCGGTCGTAGGCCGCG
>JAUHWJ010000469.1 GCA_030424705.1 Alphaproteobacteria bacterium
GAGGTCGTGCCGCTCGAAGGCCGCTCCGTCGCCGGCGGGCGAATCACGCAGGGCGACCTCTTCGCCGGGCTCGCCCTCCTCCGCGCCGCGCTCCGCTGCCCGAAGGACGACCCCGACCGATACGCGGCCTCCGGCCCCTTTCTCTTCCGCTCGTGGGAGGGCTGCGCCGCGGGCGCGCGCCTCGCCCTCGGACTCCATCCCGGCGGCCACCGCATCCCGGAAGGCTGGGCGGCGCTGGCGCTCGACTGGTTCGAGGGGAAGGCCGCGAAGTGAGGCAGCAGGCTGGACAGGCCCGGCGCGCTCCGGAGAGACTGCGAGCCATGCGCGGCGAAAGGGAGCGGAGGCGATGACGGACCTGCCGGAAAAGGGCGCAGGGCGGCCCGACCCGATGGCGTTTGGCCGGGCGCTGCCGGCGGGGCTGGGGCTCAACCTCCTCGTCGCGGATGTGGAGCGCGCGGCCCGGTTCGCGGCGGAGGTTCTCTCCGCCCGGGTCGTCTATCTTGAGGAGCATTTCGCCGTCGTCGCCCTCCTCGGCGTGACATGGCAGCTCCATTCGGACTGGTCCTACCGCAACCATGAGATGCGGGGCGTGGTCGAGGGCTTGGAGGCGCGGGGCGCCGGCGCGGAGTTTCGGCTCTACGGGCTTGACCCGGATGCGGCGGAGGCGCGGGCGCGCGCGGCCGGCGCCATCGTCCTCTCCGGCGCCGTGGATAAGCCGCACGGGCTGAGGGAGGCGCATCTGGTCGATCCGGACGGTTATGTCTGGGTTCCTTCCTCGGCGTTGCGCGAAATGTGAGAGCGCGCGCCCGATTCACCATTTATTCGCCTCACGGTGGCAGCGTTGTCGCATAGGCGGGTTGACCAGTAGGCGCCGCCAGTGAGCCGCGAAAGCCGGAAAATCCGGCCGACGCTTCAGCAACCGGAGAAGGCGCGCGCCGGGCTCAGGCCAAAGGCGAGACGACCCGCCGCGCGCGGAAAGGCGTGACCCATGAAGATCCGCTTGTCCCGTGCCGTGAAGAAAGCCAGCCTCGCAGCCGCCGCCTGCGTCGCGGCCCTCCTCGCCTCCAGCCTCGCCGCCGCCGCGCAGCAGGGCGCGTTCTGCGGCCCGCGGGAGCGGATCGTCGCTCAGCTCGCCGACAAGCACGGCGAGACGCGGCGCGCCGTCGGGCTCCAGCAGAACATGCAGGTGATGGAGACCTACGCCAACAGCGAGACCGGGAGCTGGACGATCATCGTCGCCATGCCGACCGGCGTCGCCTGCCTCGTTGCGGCGGGCGAGGCGTTCCAGGCGGACCAGAACGCGGAGCCCGTCGCCAAGAAAGACGAGCCCGCTTGAGGAAACGGCGCGCCCCTCGCCCGAAGGGCGCGCCGCATGGCGTTCAGTTCAGGCCGGCCATGTGCGGATAGGACCAGGTGTATTCCGTATCCGCCAGCGGCTGATGGCATTCGCGGCAGGCGGTCGTATCCCGGTTCAGGTTCTCGCCCGTGGGGCTGAAGGCCTCGAACTCCCAGCCGCCGACCTTCAGATCGTCGGGATACTGGTCCGCCCAGCCCGATTTCCGCTCCATCACGAGGATGACCGACATCTCGCCCGGAATCCGGCGGCCGAGTTGCGATTCGATCACCTCGCCCGCTTCGTCCTTCTTCGCCTTGTAGATCTCGGCGACGAGCACGGATCCGTCCGGCAGCGGCTCGCCCGCCTGCGCCGCCTTCCGGGCGATGTCATTGGCCCAGAAATTCATGATCTGGTCCTCCTGCCCCATCCTGTCCGAAATCAGGTAGTTGCTGAAGCTGGTCCGGTAATCCGAGGGAAAAGCGAGGCTGCGATCCTCCAGCGCGGCGGCGCCGAGGGCGAGCGCGGCGGGGAGGGCGAATGCGGCGAGAGCGAAGCGGCGGTTCATGGCGTGTCCTTCCTGTCTGGGTGGGTGCGCCCCACGGGCATTTTACGCCATCGGCGGCCCGCGGGTTTCAAAGATTCGCGGCGCCGGGCTCCTTCCCGGCGTTTCGAGACATTTCCGTAAAACTTGCTCCTGGCCCTTGAACGAAAGTGATGGCTGAACAATATCAAAAAAATTCATTCGTCGCCATTCCGCGGCGAAACCGGGCGGAGGCCGCGCATGGCGAAAGACGGCGTTGAGCAACAGGGCGGCGCGAGCGCCCGGATCGCAACCTTCATCGTCCGATGGCGCTGGGCCTGGCTGGCGCTCACGGTGATCCTCGCGGCCCTGTCGGTCGCCCGGCTGGACCGGATCGTGCCGATCGACCCCGACGCGCGCATCTTCTTCGCCCCCGAGAATCCGGACCGGCAGAGGCTGGACGCCTTCGAGGCCATGTTCTCGAAGGACGACAACCTCGTCTTCCTCGTGGAGCCGCTCGACGGCAAGGTCTTCACGCCGCAGACCCTCGCCCTGATCGGGGAGATGACGGAGGAGATGTGGCGCCTGCCCTTCGTGCGCCGCGTCAACTCCATTACGAATTTCCAGCATACCTACGCCGAGGGCGACGAGATGATCGTCCGCGACCTCGTCGAGGACCCGGCGAACGTCACGCCGAAAGAGGCGGCGGAGGCGCAGGAGATCGCGCTTTCCCGCGTGGAGCTGCGGAACTCGATGATCGACCCGGCGGCCTCGATCACCCAGGTGCAGGTGCTCTTCACCCTTCCGGGCGTGAACCCCGAGGTCGAGGGGCCGAAGATCTACAACGAGGCGCGGGCGCTGATCGAACGGGTGGAGGCGGCCAATCCGGGCGTCGATCTCCGTCTCACCGGCTCCGTCGCGCTCAACCAGCAATTCGCCGATTCGGGGCAGAAGGACGCCTCCTCGCTCACGCCGCTGATGTTCGCGGCGATTCTCCTCATCGTAGGGCTCGCGCTCCGCTCCTTCTTCGGCGTGGCGAGCGTTCTCCTCATCATCATCCTCTCCGCCCTCGGCGGCCTCGGCGCGCTCGGCTGGATGGGGGTGCAGCTCAATTCCGTCACCGTGCTGGCGCCGCTCTACGTGATGACGCTTGCGGTCGCCTCCGCGG
>JAUHWJ010000470.1 GCA_030424705.1 Alphaproteobacteria bacterium
CTTCGCCGGGTCGCGATAGTTCGGGTTCGCCTCGAGCGTGATCACGTCATTGGCGCGGAACTCGACCACGCGGAACGGGCCGGTGCCGATCGGGTTGAAGTTCTGCTCGGTGCATTCCGGAGCCCGGGAGCCGGTGCAGTTCGCGAACTGCGCGGCCTGGATGATCGGGCTCTCGGAGCCGACGAGGGCGGTGTAGGGGAACGGCTTCGCCTCGGAGAAGGTGATCTTCAGCGTGTGGGGATCGAGGGCCTCCATATTGGCGACGCCGTCGAAATATGCGCCCTGCGCGCAACCGCCCTCGGGGTTGGTGCAATACTGCCAGGTGAAGATCGCGTCCGCCGCGGTGAAGGGCGTGCCGTCCGACCAGAGGACGTCCGTCTTCAGCTTCCAGGTGATCGACTTCAGGTCCTCGGAGATGCCGCCGTTCTCCAGCGTCGGGATCTCTGCGGCCAGCGCCGGGATGATCTCGCCGGTGTTCGAGTAGCGGGCGAGCGGCTCGATGACCATCGACGCCGCCTCGACCTCCTTCGTCCCGCCGGAGAGGAACGGGTTCATCGTGGACGGCGCCTGCCAGTAGATGATCTTCAGCTCGCCATCGGCGCCCCGCTCTGCGAGGGCGGGGCCGGCGCAGAACGCCAGCGCCGTGCTCGCGGCGAGTAGATGTTTCAGTCCGGTCATTGTTCAGGCTCCCTGTCTGTTGACCTTGTGATGATGTCGGCGCCGCCCGCGCGGGCGGCCCTGCCGCGACGATAGCGGATGCTCCGCGCGGCGGAAGGGCGAATTCCCGCCTTCATGCTGCGAAATGGCAGGCGACGCCGCGCCCGTCCGCCAGTTTCCGGAAGGCGGGGACCTCGGCCGCGCAGCGCGCTTCGGCCACGGGGCAGCGTGTGCGGAAGACGCAGCCCGAGGGCGGGTTGGCGGGCGAGGGCACGTCGCCCTGGAGGATGATGCGCTCCACGCTCCGCTTCTCCACCGTCGGCACGGCGGAGAGGAGCGCCTTCGTGTAGGGATGGCGCGGGCTCTCGTAGAGCGCGTCCCGGCTCGCGAGCTCCACCAGCTTGCCGAGATACATGACCGCCACCCGGTCCGCGATGTGGCGGACCATGGAGAGGTCATGGCTGATGAAGAGGTAGGTCAGGCCCAGCCGATCCTGCAAATCCTCCAGCAGGTTGACGACCTGCGCCTGGATCGAGACGTCCAGCGCGGCGATGGGCTCGTCGCAGACGATGAATTTCGGGTCGAGCGCCAGCGCGCGGGCGATGCCGATGCGCTGCCGCTGCCCGCCGGAGAATTCGTGCGGATAGCGGTTCGCGAAATCGGGGTTCATGCCGACCTGATCGAGCAGGGCGCGCACCTTCTCCTGCCGCTCGGCCCGGCTCATCTCCCGCCGGTGCTCGTCCAGCGGCTCGGCGATGATGGAGCCGACGGTCATGCGCGGGTTTAGGCAGGCCTGAGGGTCCTGGAAGATCATCTGCATCGAGGGGCGGAGGCGGCGGAGCGCGTCCCCCTCCGTCTTCGAGATGTCCTTGCCGTCGATGAAGATCGAGCCTGCGGTGGGCTTGTAGAGCCGGATCACGGCGCGCCCCGTCGTGGACTTGCCGCAGCCCGATTCGCCGACGACGCCGAGCGTCTCGCCCCGGCCGATGTCGAAGCTCACGTCATCCACCGCCTTGATGACGCCGACCTGCCGGCGGAAGATGCCGGCGTAGATCGGGAAATGCATCGAGAGCCCGCGGACGCTGACCAGCGTCTCAGTCTTCGCTGCGTCAAGCGGCATCGCGGCCCTCCTGCGGCGGGGTCCACCAGCAGGCGACCTCATGGCTGGCGCCGCGGTCGAGAACGGGCGGGTTCGCCTCCCGGCATTTCGCGTGGACATGGGCGCAACGCGGCGCGAAGGGGCAGGAGGAGGGCGCGGCGCGGAGGATCGGCGGCTGCCCGGCGATGGTCAGCAGCCGCTCCTTCCGCGCGCCGCCGAGATCGGGAAGGGTCTGCATCAGGGCGCGGGTATAGGGATGCTGCGGCCGGGCGAAGAGCTCCGCCACCGGCGCCTGCTCGGCGACCTGGCCGCCATACATCACCATCACCCGGTCCGCGATGCCGGCGACGACGCCGAGATCGTGCGTGATCCAGATCACCGCCATGCCAAGCTCGGTGCGGAGCTTCTGCACGAGGTCGAGGATCTGGGCCTGGATCGTCACGTCGAGCGCGGTGGTCGGCTCGTCCGCGATCAGCACCTTGGGGTCGCAGGCGAGGGCGATGGCGATCATCACGCGCTGGCGCATGCCGCCGGAGAACTGGTGCGGATAATCGTCCAGCCGCGCCGCGGGCGAGGGGATGCCGACCAGCGCCAGCAGCTCCGCCGCCCGCTCCCGCGCCCGCGCCTTCGAAAGGCCGAGATGGACGCGGAGCGGCTCCATGATCTGGAAGCCGACGGTGAAGACGGGGTTGAGCGAGGTCATCGGGTCCTGAAAGACGAAGCCGATATCGCCGCCGCGGAGGGCGCGCATCTCCTGCTTCGTCATCTTCAGGACGTCCCGCCCCTGGAAGAGCACCTCGCCGCCGGTGACCATGGCGGGCGGGGAGGGCAGGAGGCCCATCAGGGACATCATGGTGACGGACTTGCCGGAGCCGGATTCGCCGACGACGCCGAGAAGCTCCCCCTCGCGCACCGAGAAGCTGACGCCGTTCACCGCGTGGACCTGACCGTCCCGCACGCGGAACACGGTCTCCAGATTGCGAACGTCGAGCACCGGCGGCGAAGCCGCCTCTCGCTGATCCGTCATACGCTTCCCTGTCGGCGCGCCCTTGGGGCGTTGTGATTGGGAAAACACAACACCATTCGCTGCGGCGCCGCAAGAGGCGATGCAGCGCCTAACGCTGCGCCTTCACGTAAGCCTTGAGGACCGCGTTGATGCGGGTCTGGTAGCCTTTCCCGCCGGCGCGGAAATGGTCGAGCACGTCCTTGTCGAGCCGGATGGAGACGAGCTCCTTCGGGACGGGGTGGACGATTTCGGCGTTGGC
>JAUHWJ010000471.1 GCA_030424705.1 Alphaproteobacteria bacterium
CCCGTGTGGGACATGTGGCGCGAGACCTCGCCCGAGACGCGCTGGCGCGAATAGTCGAAATCGTGGCCCTTGGGCTTGCGCGCGATGGCGGCGCGGATCGCCTCGTTCAGCGGCGCGTCCGTATCGGGATGCGCGCGCATCGGAGCCCGCAAGTCCGCCTCGTCCTCCTGCCCGAGGCACATGAAGAGCTGCCCGGTGCAGGTGAGCCGCACCCGGTTGCACCCTTCGCAGAAATTGTGCGTCAGCGGCGTGATGAAGCCGATCCGCCCGCCCGTCTCCTCGCAGCGGAGATAGCGGGCGGGGCCGCCGGTGTTGAGCGGCAGCGGCGTGAGGCGCCAGCGCTTGCCGAGGTCCTCGCGGAGCTGGCGGAGCGAATAATACTGGTCGAGCCGGTTCTCGTTGCCGATGTCGCCCATCGGCATCACCTCGATGAAGGTGAGGTCGAAGCCGCGCGCGCCGCACCATTCGACCATGCGGTGGATCTCGTCGTCGTTCACGCCCTTCAGCGCGACGGCGTTGATCTTGACCTTCAGCCCCGCCTCCGCCGCCGCGTCGATCCCGTCCATCACCTGGTGGAACCGGCCCCAGCGGGTGATCTTCGCGAATTTCGCCTCGTCCAGCGTGTCGAGCGAGACGTTGACGCGGCGGACGCCGACCTCCGCCAGCGGCTTCGCGAAGCGGCGAAGCTGTGAGCCATTGGTGGTGAGCGTCAACTCCTCGAGACCCCCGTCGGGCCCGTCCCCGAGCCGCCGGCCCATCGCCTCGAAATACTTCATGATGTCGCGGCGGACGAGCGGCTCGCCCCCGGTGATCCGCAGTTTCTTCACGCCGAGGTCGATGAAGGCGTTGGAGACGCGGGCGAGTTCCTCCAGCGTCAGCAGCTCCTGCTTCGGCAGGAAGGTCATGTCTTCCGACATGCAGTAGACGCAGCGGAAATCGCACCGGTCCGTCACCGACACGCGGAGATAGGTGATCGGGCGGCCGAACGGGTCGATGATGGGCGCTGTCTGAACCATGGACGGAACGTAAGCCCGCGCCGCCCCGCTTGCAATCGGCGCCTTCACGGCGTGATGCTGCGGCGCGAAACGATCTGGAGGGGCGTATGAGGCGGATTGCGGCGGTTCTGGCGGCGATGGCGCTCGGCGGCTGCGAGGCGGTTCCGGCATTCGCGCCGCCGCCTGCGGCGGTCGCCGCGCCGCAGGCCGACGTTCCCGCCGCCGCCCCGCCGGAGAGCGGAGCCGCCCCGGCCCCCGGCGCAGCCTTCCGCATCTCGAACCTTCCCGCCGAATGGGACGGGGAGGCGACGGCGGGCGGGCTCTGGGTCGCGCTGCCCTACCTCGCGGCCTTCGAGCGCGTGCTGATCCGCAATCCGGCGACCGGAGAGACGGTCGTCGCCCGGCTCTTCTGGCGGGACGGGGCGGCCCGGCAAGCGATGCTCTCCAGCGCGGCGGCCGAGGCGCTCGGCCTTCAACCCGGAACGGCCGTCATCGAGGCCGAGGTGCTGGAGTGATCGCCTTCCCCGAGATGCCCGAGGCGGCGACCTGGGCCGAGGCCCGCGCCGCCTTCCGCTGGGCGCCGCCCGCCCGCTACAACATCGCGGACCTCATTTGCGGGCGCTGGGCGGAGGCGGCGCCGGAGCGGACGGCGCTGATCGCCATCGGCGCGGGGGGGCGGCGCCTCTGGACCTTCCGTGAGCTCTGGCGCGCCTCCGCCCGCTTCGCCAACGCGCTGGAGGCGGCGGGCGTGGAGGCGGGGGACCGGGTCGCCGTCCTCCTCCCGCAATCGGCGGAGGCGCTGACCGTGTGGCTCGGCGCGATCCGGCGCGGGGCGGTGATCTGCCCGCTCTTCACGCTCTTCGGGGAGGAGGCGCTCGAATACCGGCTCCGCGATTCGGGGGCGAAGGCGCTGGTGACGGACGCGGCGAACATGCCCAAGGTCGCCGCGATCCGGGAGCGGCTCCCCGATCTCCGCGCCGTATGGCGGGTCGAGGGGCCGGGCGACGGCGTGGCGGGGCTCGCGGACGCGCTCGCCCGCGCGAAGGACGAGGCGCCCGTCGCGCCCACGGGGCCGGACGACCCGGCGCTCCTCTCCTACACCTCCGGCACGACCGGACCGCCCAAGGGCGCGCTCCATGCGCAGCGCGTGCTCGCCGCGCATGTGACGGGCGCGCGCATCGCCTACGATTTCCTCCCTCATGAGGGGGACGTGATGTGGACGCCCTCTGACTGGGCGTGGATGGGCGGTTCGATGAACGCCATGGCGCCCGCGCTCTTTCACGGCGTTCCGCTGATCGCGCACCGGATGGCGAAGTTCGACCCGGAGCGCGCCTTCGCGCTGATGGCGGAGGAGCGCGTTCGCCTCGCCTTCCTCGCGCCCACGGCGCTGAAGCTGATGCGCCGCGTGCCGAACCCGGCGCGGACGCGGCTCCGCGCGCCCTCAACTGGGGGCGAGAGGCGTTCGGCCTCACGATCCACGAATTCTACGGCCAGACCGAATGCAACATGGTGATCGGCAACAACGCCCGGCTGATGAATCCCAAGCCGGGGGCGATGGGCCTCGCCATGCCGGGCCATGACGTCGCCGTGCTGCGCCCGGACGGAACGGAGGCGCGGATCGGGGAGGTCGGGGAGCTCGCCGTCGCCGCGCCGGATTTCGGCATGTTCCTCCGCTACTGGAACCAGCCGGAAAAGACGGCGGAGCGCTTCGTCGAAGGGCCCGGCGGGCGGCGCTGGATGCTGACGGGCGACGAGGCGAGCCGGGACCCGGAGGGGCGCTTCCGCTTCGAGAGCCGGACGGACGACGTCATCACCTCCTCGGGCTACCGCGTCGGGCCGACGGAGATCGAGGACTGCCTCGCCGGGCACCCCGCCGTGGCCGTCGCCGCGGTGATCGGGGCGCCGGACCCGGTGCGGACGGAGGCGATCCGCGCCTTCGTGAAGCTCGCGCCCGGCGCCGAGGGCGGGGACAGGACGGCGGCAGCGTTGATCGCCCATGTCCGGCTGCGCCTTTCCCCCCAT
>JAUHWJ010000472.1 GCA_030424705.1 Alphaproteobacteria bacterium
GCGGCGCATGACCAGCAGACGATCCCGCGGCAGATGTGGAACGGGATCCGGGAGCAGATCTCCCCCGCCATCCTCTCGGTGGCGACGATCCTCGTGATCTTTTCCATCGCGCTGCTGACGACGGTGGAGCTGCTCCGCCGGCGTTCCGAGCGGTTGCGCGGCCTCAGCCCGGGCTGAGGCGGCTCACGCCAGACGGTGGCCGCAGGTGCGGAGCTGCCCGCGATAGGCGTCCGCCTGCCGCGCAACCTGGCTCGCCGCATTCATCAGCCAGCCCTTCTGCCGCCAGTTCCCGCGGCGGAAGCCGGTATGGCCCTCGTGATAGGCGAGGTATTGATGATAGGCGTCATGCTTTGCGAGGCCGTTCAGACGCTCCGTCATGGTCAGATACCAGCCGACGAAATCCGCCGCGTCCTCGAAGTCGTCGCGGCTCGCGCGGCTCGCGCCCGTCTCCTGCCGGTACCAGTCCCATGTCCCGTCCAGCGCCTGCGGATAGCCATAGGCGGAGCTGACATGTCCGGTGGGGATCAGGCCGAAGGCGGCGTAGGTCTTCGGCGGCCGCGCATCGTGGCGGAAGCTCGATTCCCGCCAGATGATCGCGAGCACGACCTCCGGCGGCGCGCCCCAGCGCCGCTCCGCCTGACGTAGGGCGGGACCCCAGTCGTCGTCATGGTCGAGGATCGCGCAGGCGTCCGCCTGGTTGCGCGGCGGGCCGTCCGGCGTGGAGGAACAGGCGGCCAGCGCAAGCACCCCCGCCGCCCAGATCAGGGCGCATCGCATTCGTCTCATGTCTCGGGCCTGCTCAAAGCCTCATTTATGCCGCAAAGCTAACATGGAAGCGGCCGTCCGCCAATCTCAGAGAAGAAAGGCGAGCGTCAGCGGCACGAAGGCGACCGAAAGCGCTGTGGAGACGACGACGAGCCCGGCGACTTCTTCCGGCGAGGCCTCGTATTTCGCCGCGATGAGATAGTTCGTCACCGGCGCCGGCATGATCGCCTGCAGAACGAGGATGGCGAAGGCGAGATCGGGCAGGGCGAGCGCATGGCCGACCCCGAAGGCGACCGCGAGCGCCGCCGGGTAGCGGAGGCAGGCGATCAGCGCAGCGCGGGCCAGCGAGGCGGCGCGGATGCGGCTGATCGAGACGCCGAGCGTGAGGATCATCAAAGGAATGCCCATCTGCCCGATCAGCGCGACCGCGTTGTCGACGAAGCCCGGCGGCTTCAGCCCGATAGAGGCCGCGGCGACGCCGAGAAGGGCGGCCCAGACCATCGGCTGCCGCGCCGCCTCCCCGGCCCCGCCCTTCCCCGCGACGAAGGAGACGCCGATGGAGAATTGCAGCGCCACCATGATCGCGAAGAGCACGATGGCGAGCGCCAGTCCCTCCGCCCCGAAGGCGTAGAAGGCGACCGGGAGGCCGAGATTGCCGGCGTTGTTCATCACCGTCGGCGGGAGAAAGACGCGCAGCGGCAGCCCGGCGAGCCGGAGGGCGGCGGCGAAGAGGACGGCGCAGAGACCGTAGAAAAGCAGCGTCGCCGCGATCATCTGCCCGAAGGCGTCCGCCCCGATCTCCGCCCGCACCAGCGTCGAAAAGATGAGGCAGGGCATGGCGAGCCCGGTGCCGAGCCGCGTCACGAAGGCGATGTCGTAAGGGAGGCCGCGGCGCGCCCAGCCGAACCCCACCATCGCAAGGATGAAGACCGGCGCCACGATCTCGAAAACCTGCGCGATCATGCCGCCCCTCTCGCGGCGCCGCTTCGCCCGCCTATGGAAACTTTCTTAGGAGGGCTATACTATTCAGGTGTCAACGCAAGCGGGGCGAATCGGCGGGCATGATACGGGCTTCGGCGAAATTCAGGATCGGTCAGGTGGTGCAGCATCGCATCCACCCGTTCCGTGGCGTCATTTTTGACGTGGACCCTATCTTCTCCAATACCGAGGAATGGTGGAACTCCATCCCGGAGGAGAACCGCCCCCGGAAGGATCAGCCCTTCTACCACCTCTTCGCCGAGAACGAGACGAGCTATTACGTCGCCTATGTCTCCGAGCAGAACCTGCTGCCCGACGAATCCGGCGAGCCGGTGGAGCATCCCGAAGTTGGTGAGATGTTCGGCGGGCTCGAGGGCGGGCAATACGAGGTCGAGCCGAGCTACCGGCACTAAGTTTTTCCACGATTCCGATCTTGCGGCGCACGCTGGCGATGCGCATTAATATTACCCGACAGAAGGCGCGAAACAGGCGCCGGGGGAGGAGATTTCCATGGCCTACGCTTCGCTCGCCGACAAGGCGGCCTTCGAGACCGAGCCTTTCGACGGGCGCCTCGCGGTCAACAACGTCTTCGACCTGCTGACCGAGACGGCGGGGAAATACGGGGCGCGGCCGGCGCTCAGCTTCCAGATCAAGAGCGGCGAGAAGGACAAGGCGGAGACGCTCACCTGGTCCCGCCTCCATGCGCGCACGGCGCAGGCGGCGAACCTTTTCCGCGATCTCGGCGTCGGGCCGAGGGACGTGGTGGCCTATCTCCTCCCCAACGCCAACGAGACGGCCATAGCGCTCCTTGGGGGCATGACGGCGGGGATCGTCAACCCGATCAACCCGCTGCTGGAGGCGGAGCAGATCGGGCAGATCCTGCACGAGACGAATGCGAAGGTGCTCGTCACCCTCGCGCCCTTCCCGAAGACGGATGTGGCGCAGAAGGCGGCGCGGGCGCTCGCCCATGCGCCGAACGTGAAGCATGTGCTGACGGTGGACCTGAAGCGTTATCTCACGCCGCCGCTCTCCCTCATCGTGCCGCTGATCCGGCCGAAGGTCGCCTGGCCTTCGGGCGTGAAGGTGGCGGATTTCAACGCCGAGCTGGGCAAGCGGCGGGAGACGCTCTCCTTCCCCAACGAGGCCACGCGGGAGACGATCTGCGCCTATTTCCACACCGGCGGCACGACCGGGATGCCCAAGGTCGCGCAGCACAACCACGGCGGCGCGCTCTATAACGGCTGGGTCGGCGAGGCGGTGCTGG
>JAUHWJ010000473.1 GCA_030424705.1 Alphaproteobacteria bacterium
AACGGCGTCTCCGCCAGCGGATAGAGCGCGACATGCGGGCGGAGCCCCGGCAGCGCCCGCCGCCAGTCCGCCCAGCCCATCGGCCCGAGGTCGCGCGCCCGCGGATGGGAGACGAGCCGGCCATGCCCGCCGCCGACGATCAACTCCGTCTCCGGCCAAGCCTCCAGAAAATCCCGCAGCATCGGCGCGAGCGGCGCGAAATCCGGCCCGTGGACCTGCGAGCCAAGAAAGGCCACGCGGAATGGCCCCGGGGCCTCGTGATGCGAAAGGTCCGCGAAGCCGGTCTCCCAATAGGGATCGAGACGCCGCACATCCGCCCCGGGCGCCCGCGCCCGGATCATCGCAGCCAGCGGATCGGCGGAGACGACGACGGCCCGCGACCCGGGCAGAAAGCGCGCCGCCGCCGCGCGCTCCACCCGCTCCAGCTTGAACCGCCAGTAGGGGGAGAGGGCGGAGTCGGCGCCTTCGAGGTCGATTGCATCGTCGATCAGATAGACATGATGCGGCCGGAGGCTCGCCCGCCCCGCCCGCGCGTCATGCCGGATGACGAGCCGCGTGGCCGCGGAGGCGAAAACGGTGGGCGCGTGTTGCGTCACGAGCCCGGTCGCCAGCCAGTCCGCGCAGGCGTTCGCGAAATAGAGGTCCGCGGTCGGCGAATTCAGCGTCGTCAGCGCGCGGGCGAGGAGGCGCCGCAGCATCGCGGCGCTCAGCGCCGGTCCTTGACGTTGTAGCCGATCATCACGAGCACGACCCAGCCCATGAAGAGGAAGAGCCCGGTCAGCGCCCCGAGGAGATAGCGCTGCGGGTATTCCGGCTTTTCCGAGAGCGTCGGGGAGACATGGGCGGAGAGATAGCGCTGTTGCCGCCGCGCCTCCGCCTTCGCGTTCTCGAACGAGGCGAGGGCGACGGAATAGGCCTGCTCGGCCAGCTCCCGGTCCACCGTCAGCTCCTCGAACCGGCCGACCGCGGTCGAGAGCGTCGGCCCGTCCCCGCCCGAGGCGAGCTTCGCCCGCTCCGCCGTCACCGCCGCCTCGAGCGAGGCGATGCGGCGCTCCGTCGTGACGACGCGCGAATCGTCGTCCGCCGCGAACTGGCGCAACTGGTCGAGCCTCAGCTCCTCCTCCGTCAGCGAGGCTTCGAGCTCGCCGATCCGTTTCATCAGAGCCTGAACGTCGAGGCTCGGGTCCACCCGCTGCTCCGCAGCCCGGAGCGCGCTGATGGCGAGACGCACCTCGCGCAGCCGCTCGCCCGTTTCGTCGAGAAAGAGCCGCGCGTCGCGCACGGCGTCCTCCCGCGCCTCGGCGGAAAGACGGTTGATGAGGTCGGTGCTCTCCGCCAGCACGGCGAGCGCGATCTCCTGCGAATCGTGCGGATCGAAGGACCGGACCTCGACCTCGACGATCCCGGCGCTGAAGGAGACGATGACCATGCTCTTCCAGTAGTCGGTCAGCTCTTCGATCGAGGGATCGTCCCCGAGGGCGAAGAACCAGTCCGTCTCCTCCGCGCGGTTGAACCGCTCGCGGAGGCCGAGCTCGTATTCGAGCTTCTCGACCAGGTTCTGGCTCTGGATGAAGCCGTAAAGGATCTCCGCATCGTCCGCCGCGCCGGTCGAGCCGCCGCCGAAGATCTGTCCGAGCGAGCTCAACGTCGGCCCGTCGTCGGACTGGATCGTGAAGGCGAGGCGGGAGGCGTACTGGTCCGCCGCCCGGGCATGGAGATACCAGTTCGCGTAGATCGTCGGCGCGACGACCAGCAGGAAGAAGCTGACGAGGAGCAGCCAGTGCCGCGTGCGGAACCGCGCTTCCGTCCGCAGGCGCTGGCGGCGGGGCGGGCCCGCGCGCCGTGCGAGCGCGCCGGCCTGCCCTTGCCCGGCCGCCTGCGCGCGGAGCGCGCGCGGCCCGAGTCGGCGCTCGGGCATCGCCGCGTCGCCGGCCTCGGGCCGGTTCGCTTTCGCCTCGGTCATCTCGTCCGCCATCGGCCGGTCCTTGTCCCGGCGCGCGGATCGGGCCCGCGCCCTGCCGATATGCTGGCATTCGCCGCCCAATGCAACGCGAAGCGCCGCGCTGGCCCGGGCGGGGCTTTGACAATACGCCGCGCCGTCGCTAGCCCTCGCCGTCGCCGGGCCCTATATCCGGGGCGGCGCGAGCCGGCGGCGGAGGCAGCATTGCCGAGTTTCATCAATATCCGCGTGATCGTCGCCCTGATGATGCGCGAGATGTCGACGCGATACGGGAAATCGGCCGGCGGCTATGTCTGGGCCATCCTGGAGCCGCTGGGCATGATCGCGGTGCTCACCGTCGTGTTCAGCTTCGTGGTGCGCACGCCGGCCATCGGCGACAGCTTCGCGCTTTTCTTCGCGACCGGGTTCATCACCTTTCATTTCTATATGGAGCTGTCCCAGTTCGCCGCCGGCGCAGTGCTCATGAACAGACCGCTCCTGACCTATCCGCGGGTCACGCCGATCGACACGATCCTGGCACGCGCGCTCCTTCAGTTCTTCACGCTTTCGGTCGCCGGCGCGCTGATCTTCACCGGCATCATCCAGGTCGAGGACATCCGCACCAGCTATGATTTCGGGGCGATTGTGAAGGCGGTGGCCTACGCGAGCGTCCTTGGCGTCGGCATAGGGGCGACGAACGCAGTCATCTTCGCATATGTCCCGACCTACCAGAACGTTTATCGCATCCTCACCCGGCCGCTCTTTCTCATCTCGGGCGTTTTCTTCACCTTCGACGAGATGCCGCGTCTGGCGCAGGACATACTTTGGTGGAACCCTCTGATCCACGCCGTCGGCCTCATGCGCAAGGGATTCTATCCAATTTATGACGGTGCCTACATCTCCGAACTCTATCTCGGCGGGGTCGGGGTCGTCTTCCTTACCCTCGGGCTCTTTCTCGTCTATTCGAACAAGACCTTCCTGATCGAGCAGCGCTGAAGCGGCCAAGGATGATAGAACTTCAGAATCTCACCAAGATCTATCGCACCGGCAAGGTCCGCCGCGT
>JAUHWJ010000474.1 GCA_030424705.1 Alphaproteobacteria bacterium
AGAGCGAAACCGCGATGTCGAGATCGACGGGTCGCTCGACCGCGCGGATCCGCATCACCGCCCCCACCGAGATCCGCACCGACGCGACGCCGTCGCCGCGGCTGCGCTCCGGGAGTGCGACCTCGACATGGCTCCCGGAGGCCGGGAGCCGCCTTGTTCCCCCCGGAAAGCGGAAGATCAGCTAGGAAAGCGCGGCGGAGGCCGCCCGCTCCGCCGGAACTTCGAGAGCCGTCGCTTCGATGACCACGGTGCGACCGGCGGGCCCGGTCACGGTGAACTCGCCTGCGACCGGGACGCCGCGGAACGAAATCGCCTCGGCCGAGGTCGCGGGGCGGCCGTTCGCGGCGACCTCGACAAAGCCGGAACGCCGCGGCTTGACGGCGAGGGCGCCGAACTCGAGCGCTCTTGCGCCCGAGATCGACACGCCGTCGCAGGCGGAGGCGGGGAGCGCGGCTCCCGCGAATATGGCGAGCGCGGCTGCGCGCATCAGCGGCCCTGTCTCATGCATGTTCGTCCCTCCCGCCGGGGGTTTCGGCGACCGCAGCGAACCGGACGCGGTTGACGCAAGACGCGACGGCCGCGCGCCCGCCCCGGGCGCAAGCGCCGCACGCTCCCGCGCGAAGGGCGGCGATGCAACCGCGGCGGCGGGACGAAAGACGGTCAATTCCGGAAAGGCCCTCACATCGCGCGCTCCGGCGTTCCGGCAACCGCGGCGGCGCCTTGCCGAGCCAGGGGTAGGCCCTTCTTCATCTGATCGCTTCGGTCGGGCGAGGGCGTCGCGGCGGCGCAGCCTCGGCGCCTGTCGCCATCTTCTGCGACCGGCGGCGCCGTCATCGCCGCATCGGCCGCCGACCGTCAGAGCGGGCCGCCCCGAGGCGCGGCTCCAAACCGCCGCGACGCCCGATGTCGGATCCCCTCCGCCGCGGCCCCGCCGACACTCCCTTCATGCGGGCGGCCGGACTTCAGAATCGGCGCGGCGACGACCAGGTTGACGACCGCGATCCCGACAGGCGGCAGCAGCGGCCCGGCGGCGCCCCCGGCTGCAAGGGCCCAGCCGGCCGCGAGCAGGATGGCCCCGGAGACGAACGCCCCGATCCATGCGGCGATCCATTGACGTCGGCTCGGCCCGAGATGGAGGGGCGTCATCGGCGCCGCCCGGGCGAGCCGCTCGACGAGCGCGGCCGTGAAGGCGGAAACCTCTTGGTCCGACCGGGAGAACGGGGTCAAGCGGATCGTGATCTTCGGACCCTTCCGGGCGTCAAGCCCGAGCACGGCCCGCCCCGGCGTCGGGCGATAGACCCATACCGAGGAAAGCTCGCCATATCCGATCCGGATTGTCCGTGAGCCGCGAAGAAGCTCCACATGATCCTGCGTCAACCGGCAGATTCCGCGCTTTCCGAAGAAACCGGCGCGCGCCTCCATTTCGAGTACGGACAAGAGCCGCCTCCTCCGCATCCATCCGTCCAGACACCCGGCCACCCTACTGCGCCGAGAGACGGGGGCCAAGGGCTGACGATCCGTAAACATTTGTATTATATGCGATTCCCGGTCACGACGAGCCTTTCCCGGTTGCGCCGCCCCCTCGTACGGAAGAGACTTTCAATCGACCTCCCGACGCAGCCGAAACGGTCGATCATGGACAGACGACGCATGAACCGCCTCCTCGGACCGGGCCTGCTTGCCCTGACCGTCGCATCGGCCGCCGAGCTTCCGGCGGAGCCGGCGTTTTCCCCGTCGGCGACGGACGGCTGCGTGAGTGAAGCCGTCGCGAACTCGCCAGGCCTCGGGGGCCACGGCGTTCTCGATTGCGTCGGGCGCGCGGCGGCGGCCTGCATGATGTCGCCGGGCGGCGACACCACAACGGGGATGATGGACTGCCTGGAAGGCGAGCTGGGATATTGGGACTCCAGGCTGAACGCCGCGTACGCCGAACGGATCAAGGTTGCGCAGGCGCAGGATGCGGAGGCGCAAACCCTCAGATCCGTCGCCGCCTCGGTCGAGGACAGCCTGCGCGCCATGCAGCGGGCCTGGCTCCCGTTTCGGGATGCGTCCTGCCTTTATGAGCAGGCGCAATGGATGGGGGGCACGGGCGGCGGGCCGGCGACCCTGGCTTGCCACATGCAGGAGACGGCGCGGCAGGCGCTGAAGCTTGAAGGCTGGTGGGCGCAATGATCCGGACCGGACTGATGGCCTTCTTCGTCGCGCTGGGCGCGTCCGCGGCGGGCCTGGCGGACAGCGCTCTTCCACCGGCGCCAGGCTGGCGGACCGAAGCGGAGGGCTGTTCCTGGCTCTGGCGCGAGGGCGGCGGATTCGGGCTCTGGGCGGAGACCTGCGATATCGACGGACGCATCTGGCAGGTCGTGTGGGACGAGGGGCGCGCGGCTTTCGTCACCCGGAGAGACGACGCCGACATGGGGATCGCCGTTCAGGTCTTTTCCTCGCCGGGCGGCGAGATCGCCGCGTTGAGCGACACGCTGGTCGCGGCCGGATACCTTGAGCCCGAGGCCGCCTGCACATGGCGAGCCGTCGCCCTTCGCCCCGCCCCGCGCAGCAGGGCCTTTCATGTGCTCACACCCTACGATCCGGCCGCCCTCGCCGCCGCCGCCTTCGGCGAAATCCCGGAACCCGTCTGCGGCCCCTATGGCGCCTCGACGCATGGCGTCCGGTATTTCATGACCGATCTTCGCTGGCCCGGGCGCGCGATCTTTGTCGAGGAAGGCCAGGAAAGGCCGCTCTTCGATCCCTCGAGCATCACTCTTCTGCGCTGAGGGCGGCGCCGGTTCAGGGTGCCAGTTCCAGGATGTCGAAAGCGGATTCGGCCACGGGTTCGGGGAATTCCAGCCGCAGGCGCCCATCGTCGAGACGGAACAGAACCGCCATCTGATTGCGCGACGGGTTGTCCCCGAACAGGATCGGCGCGTCATGGGCGTAATGCAGCGCCCCGAGATAGAGAAGTCTCTCCTCGGTCAGCCGGTAAAGCCGCCCGAGGCTCCGCTGCGA
>JAUHWJ010000475.1 GCA_030424705.1 Alphaproteobacteria bacterium
CCGCGATGGCCCGCCCTCCGACGCCGCCGAGCGCGCCGATGGCGTAGGTGGAGCGGGAGCCGAGCGCCGGCTCCGTCGCGATCCCGCCGGAGACGCAGACATAGACCCGCGCGCCGCCGCGGAGATAGCCGAAGCTCAACACCTGCCCCGCCTTCACCGGGAAGGAGGCCCAGCCCGGCCGCTCCTCCCCGTCGAGCATCACCGGCATGTCGCCGCCCGTCACCGCCACGGTCGCGTCGCGGCGGAAGGCGAGTTCGGGGCCGACGAACACGGCCTCGAGCGCCGCCGCCCCCTCCTCGTTGCCGACGAGGAGGTTGCCGGCGATCAGCGCCTCGCGGTCCATCGCGCCGCCCTCGGGGATGCCGAGATGGAAATAGCCGGGCCGTCCGAGATCCTGAACGGTGGTGAGCAGGCCGGGTTTCAATACCTCAAGCGCCACGGAGGGCCTCCATCAGCTTGGCGTTGGTCGCGTCCGGATCGGCGTTGAAGGCGGCGAGGTCGAAATCGACCTCGGCGATCCTCGGCGTCCAGTCTCCGGCTTCGATCGCCGCGGCGATCCGGTCATGCTCCTCGCGCCCGATCGGCGCCCATTTCACGATGTCGCCGGGGCGGAAGAACACCATGAAGTCGCGCATGTAGCTGATCGTCTGCGTCGGGTCGTAGATCGGCATGGGCGTGATGCCGAACATCTGGTAGCCGCCCGCGCCCCGCACCGAATAGAGCGCGCCGAAGCAGCCGCCATGACCGATGGTGAGCTTCGGCGTGTCGGTGCGCGGGCGGAGATATTTCGGCGCCTCGAGCTGCCGCTCCCGCTCCACGAGCTGGTAGAGGAAGGGGAGGCCGGCGACGAAGCCGACCATCGAGACGAACCACGGATTGGAATGATAGGCCTCGATGAAGCCCGCCACATCGTCGAAGCCGTTGATCCGGGCCGCGTATTCGAGGTCCGTCCCGTTCGGGTCCTGATGGCGTTCGCGGAAGCGCATCAGCGTCTCGTGCGTCCACGGGTCCTGGAAATAGACCGGGACCTCGATGATCCGCGTCTTCATCCGCTTCGGCGCGTCTTCCGCCACATGCTCGAGCCGCTTCAGCTCCTCCATCATCGCCGCAGGCGCGATCACGTCCGGGTTGAACTTCACCTGGAAGGAGGCGTTGGCGGGGCAGACCTCCGTCACGCCCGGGAGATTGGCGGCGCGGACGGCGTTCGCCATCGAGATGGCCTTGAAGAAGGCGTCGAGGCTCATCTCCTCGTCCATCTCGACGAAGATGTGCTCGTCGCCGCCGTAGGAGTATCTCGTCTTCATCGCGTGTCGCCTCCTCCTGCCCCTCAAGGGCCGAGCGGGTTGGCCTCGAGCCAGGGCTCGAGGAACTGGGTGTGGATGCGGCCCGCCGCGACATCGGGATCGCGCGCGAGCGCGGCGTGGAGCGGGAGCGTGGTGGGCAATCCCTCGATCAGGAGCGAGTCCACCGCGTCGCGCAGCGCGGCGATGGCGCCCGCCCGGTCCGGCCCGTGGACGATCAGCTTGCCGACGAGGCTGTCGTAGAAAGGCGGGATGGCGTAGCCCTCATAGAGCATCGTGTCGAACCGGACGCCCGGCGGCGCCTGAAGCCGCGAACAGAGTCCGGGAAAGGGCAGGAAGCCCTTTGACGGGTCCTCCGCGTTCACCCGCACCTCGATCGCGTGACCGCTCAGCCGCACATCCTCCTGCCGGAGCGAGAGCGGGGCGCCGAAGGCGATGCGGATCATCTCGGCCACGAGATCCACGCCCGTCACCATTTCGGTCACGGGATGCTCGACCTGGATGCGGGTGTTCATCTCGAGGAAGAAGAACTCCTCCGTCAGGGGGTCGTAGAGGTATTCGAGCGTCCCCGCCCCGCGATAGGAGACCGCCTCGGCCAGGCGGACGGAGGCGGCGCACATCCGGTCCCGCACTTCAGGGCGGAGCCCGAAGGCCGGCGCCTCCTCCCACACCTTCTGGCGCCGGCGCTGGAGCGAGCATTCGCGCTCGAAGAGATGGATCGCGCGCGCGCCGTCCCCCATCACCTGCACCTCGACATGGCGCGCGTTCCGCACCAGCCGTTCGAGATAGAGGCCGCCGTCGCCGAAGGCGGCGAGCGCCTCGGCCCGGGCCTGCGGCGCGAGGCGGGCGAGATCCTCCGCCGACTCGGCGACGCGGATGCCGCGGCCGCCGCCGCCGGCCGCCGCCTTGAGCATGACCGGGAAGCCGATCCGCGCCGCCTCGGCGGCGAGCGCCTCCGGCTCCTCGATCCGGCCGGCGGAGCCCGGAACGGTCGGCACGCCGGCCGAGGCCGCCGCCTCCCGCGCCGCCACCTTGTCGCCCATCCGCGCGATGGTCGCGCCCGTCGGCCCGACGAAGCGCATCCCCGCCGCCTCCACCGCGTCGGCGAAGCCGGCGTTCTCCGCGAGGAAGCCATAGCCGGGATGCACCGCATCCGCCCCCGCCTCCCTGGCGGCGGCGACGACGCGGTCGATGTCGAGATAGGATTTCTTCGCCGCCGGCGGCCCGACATTCACGGGAATGTCGGCGAGGCGCACCGCGAGCATGTCCGCATCCGCATCCGAATGCGCCTGCGCGACCTTCATGCCGAGCGCGCGCGCGGCGCGGTTGATCCGCACCGCAATCTCGCCCCGGTTGGCGATGAAGAGCGTCCTGCCCGCGGGGTCGATCATCTCAGTCGACGGTGGCGATCACGGCGCCGGCCATCACCGGGTCCTCGTTCTCCAGCGCGAAGCGGATGTTGGCGCCGCCCGTCTCCGCCTTCACCTCATGAAAGGTCTTCATCACCTCGACGAGGCCGATCACGTCCCCGGCCGAGACGCTCGCGCCGTCCGCCACGAAGGGCGGCGCGTCCGGCGCGGGGCGGCGGTAGAAGGTGCCGGGAAGCGGCGAGCGGAGGTCCTTGGTCATCTGGTCTCCCTTGGGATCAGGCGGCGAGGTCGAGCGCGCCGGGCGCGCGGATGGCGATTCCGGCG
>JAUHWJ010000476.1 GCA_030424705.1 Alphaproteobacteria bacterium
GGCGCAGGCGCTCCTCGCCGTCATGGCCTCGTTCTACGCCGTGTTCCACGGGCCGGAAGGGCTCCGCGCCATCGCGGAGCGGGTGCATTTCAACACGGCCCGCCTCGCCGCCGCGCTCCGCGCCGCTGGCGCGAAGGTCTCGCCCGACGCCTTCTTCGACACGATCACGGTCGAGGTCGGCGTCGGACAGGCCGGCATCCTCGCCGCCGCGCGGGCCGAGGGGCTGAACTTCCGGAAAGTGGGGCGGGACCGTGTGGGGATCAGCCTCGACGAGACGACGGATGAGGGCGTGATCGCCCGCGCCCTCCGCGCCTTCGGCATCCACGAGCCGGCGCCGGCGGCGGAGGGCGGCGCCTTCCCCGCCGCGCTGATCCGGGACAGCGAATACCTCACCCATCCGGTCTTCCACATGAACCGGGCGGAATCCGAGATGATGCGCTACATGCGCCGCCTCTCGGACCGGGACCTCGCGCTAGACCGCGCGATGATCCCGCTCGGCTCCTGCACGATGAAGCTCAACGCGGCGGCGGAGATGGCGCCGCTCACCTGGCCGGAATTCGCGAACATCCATCCCTTCGTCCCCGCCGACCAGGCCGCGGGCTACGCCGAGGCGATTTCCGACCTCGGGGCGCGTCTCTGCGCGATCACCGGCTATGACGCGATCTCGATGCAGCCGAATTCCGGCGCGCAAGGGGAATATGCGGGGCTCCTGACGATCCTTGCCTACCACCGGGCTCGCGGGGAGACGAGGCGGCGCGTCTGCCTCATCCCGATCTCCGCCCACGGCACCAACCCGGCCTCGGCGCAGATGGCGGGGATGAAGGTCGTCGTCGTCAATTCCGCGCCGAACGGCGACGTGGACCTCGCCGATTTCCGCTCCAAGGCGGAGGCGGCGGGGGAGGAGCTCGCCGCCTGCATGATCACCTATCCCTCCACCCACGGCGTCTTCGAGGAGACGGTGCGGGAGGTCTGCGCGATCACCCATGAATTCGGCGGGCAGGTCTATATCGACGGCGCGAACATGAACGCCATGGTCGGCCTCGTGAAGCCGGGGGAGATCGGGGGGGACGTGAGCCACCTCAACCTCCACAAGACCTTCGCGATCCCTCATGGCGGCGGCGGGCCCGGCATGGGGCCGATCGGGGTGAAGGCGCATCTCGCGCCCTTCCTCCCCGGCCATCCAGAGACGGGCGGGGCGGAAGGCCCCGTCTCCGCCGCGCCCTGGGGCTCCGCCTCGATCCTCCTCATCTCCTGGGCCTATTGCCTGATGATGGGCGGACCGGGGCTGACGCAGGCGACGAAGGTGGCGATTCTCAACGCCAACTACATCGCCGCGCGGCTGAAGGGCGCCTACGAGGTGCTCTATCGCGGCGGGAAGGGCCGCGTCGCCCATGAATGCATCCTTGACGTCCGCCCCTTCGCCGAAAGCGCGCATGTGAATGTGGACGACATCGCCAAGCGCCTCATCGACAACGGCTTCCACGCCCCGACCATGAGCTGGCCCGTCGCCGGCACCCTGATGGTCGAGCCGACGGAGAGCGAGACGAAGGCGGAGCTCGACCGGTTCGTGACCGCGATGCTCTCGATCCGGGAGGAGATCGCCGCCATCGAGGCGGGCGAGATGGATGCGGAGAACAACCCGCTGAAGCGCGCCCCCCACACGGTCGAGGATCTCGTGGCGGAATGGGACCGGCCCTATGCCCGCGAGCAGGGCTGTTTCCCCCCCGCCTCCTTCCGGGTGGACAAGTACTGGCCCCCTGTCGGCCGGGTGGACAATGTCTATGGCGACCGCAACCTCGTCTGCGTCTGCCCGCCGCTCGAAAGCTATCGCGACGCGGCGGAATAGAGATGCTCTGCCGGGTCGGGGCGGTCGAGATCTGGCGCATCCTCGAGATCAATGCGCCGTTCCTCGCGCCCGAGGAACTCTGGCCCGAAGCCGGGCCGGAGGCGCGCGTGGCGGTGGAGCGCCATGTTCCCCGCTGCCTCTGCCCGCATTCGGGCCGGGTGATCCTGCCGATCCAGGGTTTCCTGCTGAAGACGCCCTCCCATGTCATCCTCGTTGACGCCTGCGTCGGCAATGACAAGACCGTGCCGGGCCTCCCCGCATGGCACGGGCGCAAGGATTCGCGCTTCATGGCGGGCCTGGCCGCTGCGGCGGTCGGCGTGGAGGATGTGGACTTCGTGCTCTGCACCCATCTCCACACCGATCATGTCGGCTGGAACACCCAGCTGCTGGACGGTCGATGGGTCCCGACCTTCCCGAAGGCGCGCTACCTCATGCCGGCGGCGGACGAGGAGATGCAGCGCGCCCGCGGCTCCGACCTCTGGCGGGAGAGCGTCTCCCCCGTCATCGAGGCCGGGCAGGCGGAGCTCGCCGGGTCCGACCACATGCTGGGGGACGAAGTCTCCCTCGTCCCCACCCCCGGCCACACGCCCGGCCATGTCTCCGTCCTGATCCGGAGCGAGGGGCGGGAGGCGATGATCACCGGGGACGCGCTCCATTCCGCCGTGCAGTGCTGGCGGCCCGACTGGCGCTTCAAGTACGACGTGGACGGCGCGACGGCCGTCTCGTCCCGCCGCTTTTTCCTCGAACAGGCGGCGGAGGCGGGCGCGGCCGTTCTCGGCAGCCATTTCACCCTGCCCTCTCTCGGCCGCGTCGAGGCCGAGGGCGAAGCGTTCCGCTGGGTCGACTAGCGGCGCCGCGCGCCGCGCAGCGCCCCGTCGCGCCTTAATCCTTTGGCGACCTTGCTGCGCCAGACTGGGTTCCTCACCCTCGCGGAGGCCACCATGAACCTCTATCACTGCTCAATCGACCTGCGCGACAGCGCGAAGGCCATGTCCTTCGCCGTGGCGATGGAGGCCTGGATGAACGCGCTGCAGGCGCAGGGCGTGATCCTCTCGTGGAGGCTCCTCCGGCGGAAGCTTGGCTTCGGCGGCCCCCGCGCCCGCGATTTCCTGCTGGAGATCGAGGTGGAGGACATGGCGCAGCTCG
>JAUHWJ010000477.1 GCA_030424705.1 Alphaproteobacteria bacterium
GAACCCGGCGGGCGAGGCCGCGGCGGCGGAGATCGGGGCGCGGATCGGGGCGGCGGGGGGCGCGGCGCTGATCGTCGATTACGGCTACGCCGCGCCGACGCCGGAGGGCGCGGACACGGTTCAGGCACTCCGGGCGCACGCATACGCCGACCCGCTGGAGGCGCCGGGCGAGGCGGACATCACGGCGCATGTGGATTTCGGCGCGCTCGCGCGGGCGGCGAAGGGGGCCGCCGCCTCCCCGCTCGTCCCGCAGGGCGCGTGGCTCGAACGGCTGGGGATCGGCGCCCGCGCCGCGGCGCTCGCCCGCGCGCGCCCCGAGCGGGCGGCGGAGATCGAAGGGCAGTTCAGGCGCTTGACGTCGCCGGAGGAGATGGGGACGCTCTTTCGCGTCATGGCGCTCGGGCCAGCGGGCGCGCCGCCCTTTCCGGGCTTCGAGGGGGAGAGATGAGCCTCACGCCGATCCGCGCCGACGGGCTGACCTTTCCGCACGGCTTCTTCACGCGGGCGGGCGGCGCCTCGGCGGGCCTTTACGCCTCGCTGAATTGCGGGCCGGGCTCGCGCGACGAGCCGGCGCTAGTGGCGGAGAACCGGGCCCGCGCGGCGGCGGCGCTCGGCGCGGCGCATCTCCTGACGGTTCACCAGATCCATTCGGCGGATGCGGTGACCGTCTCCGCCCCCTTCCCCGGCGAGCGGCCAAAGGCGGATGCGATGGCGACCGCGACGCCGGGCCTCGCGCTCGGCGCGCTTTCGGCGGATTGTGCGCCGGTGCTGTTCGAGGACCGGGAGGCGCGGGTCGTCGCCTCGGCCCATGCCGGCTGGCGCGGCGCGCTCGCCGGAGTGACGGATGCGGCGATCGCGGCGATGGAGGGGCTCGGCGCTGCACGTAGCCGCATCCGCGTGGCGATCGGGCCGACGATCAGCCAGCGCGCCTATGAGGTCGGCCCGGAATTCATGGAGGAGTTCCTTGGCGATGACGGGGAGAACGCGCGGTTCTTCGCCGGGGGGGCGGGGGACCGGATGATGTTCGACCTGCCGGGCTATCTCCTCGCCCGGCTCCGCGCCGCGGGGGTCTCCGCGGAGTGGACCGGGCATTGTACCTATTCGGACGAGGCGCG
The DNA here is from genome assembly GCA_030424705.1 of Alphaproteobacteria bacterium. Lineage (GTDB taxonomy): Bacteria > Pseudomonadota > Alphaproteobacteria > Rhodobacterales > Rhodobacteraceae > Pikeienuella. The sequence goes on from JAUHWJ010000477.1 coordinate 1,116, forward strand.
CTTCTATTCCTATCGCCGCTCCGTCCACCGGGGCGAGCCGGATTACGGCCGCCTCCTCGCCGCCATCGCCCTGCCGGAGGCCTGACATGCTCCACTTCGCCCCAGAGGAATACGCGGCCCGCCGCGCGCGGCTCCGCGCCGAGATGGCGGCGCGGGGGCTCGACGCGATGCTGCTCTTCGCGCCCGAGAGCCAGTATTGGGCGACGGGCTATGACACGTTCGGCTACTGCTTCTTCCAGTGTCTCGTCATCGACCATGAGGGCGAGGCGCTCCTGACCCGCTCCGCCGATCTCCGGCAGGCGCGGCTCACCTCCACGGTGGAGGATGTGCGGATCTGGAAGGACGCGGCGGGGGCGGACCCGACGGCGGACCTTGCCGACCTCCTCGCCGCGCGCGGGCTGGCAGGCAAGCGGCTCGGGATCGAGACGGACACGCACGGGCTGACCGCGCGCTGGGGGGCGGCGATGGCGGCGCGGTTTCCGGGGCTGGTGGAGGCTTCGGACATTGCGCCGCGGCTCCGGCTCACGCAATCCTCCGCCGAGATCGCGATGACGCGGCGGGCGGCGGAGATCGGCGACGCCTGCTATCTGAAGGCGCTGCCGCTGATCCGGCCGGGCGCGGACGAGGCGGCGATCCTCGCCGCGATGCAGGGCGAGGTCTTCGCCCTGGGCGGCGATTACGCGGGGAACGAGTTCATCATCGGCTCCGGCGAGGGCGCGCTCCTCTGCCGCTATTTCGCGGGGCGGCGGCTTCTGGACGAGCGGGACCAGCTCACGCTCGAATGGGCCGGGGTCTGGCGGCATTACCATGCGGCGCTCATGCGGACGGTGATCGTGGGCGATCCGCGGCCCGAACATCGCTCCATGCACGGCGCGGCGGAGGAGGCGCTGCTCGCCTGCGAGGCGGCGCTGCGGCCCGGGCGGGCGATGGGCGAGGTCTTCGCCGCCCACGCCGGGGCGCTGGACCGGGCGGGCTTCGGCGCGGCGCGGCTCAACGCCTGCGGCTATGCGCTCGCGGCGCGGTTCTCCCCCTCCTGGATGGAGCCCTTCATGTTCTACGAGAATGCGGAGACGGAGATGGCGCCCGGCATGGTCTTCTTCCTCCACATGATCCTGATGGACAGCCGGACGGGCGCGGCGATGACGCTGGGGCGCACCTCGCTCGTGACCGAGGCGGGGGCGGAGCCGCTTTCCGCCCTGCCGCTGGACCTGCCGCTCCGGTGAGGGCGGCGGCGCTCCTCCTCGCGCTGGCGCTGCCGACTTCGGCGGGCGAGATCACCTTCGCGGGTCCGGAGGGCCTGCGGACGGAGGCGGACCCGCGGGCGCCGGTTCCAGCGCTGAGGACGGAGCGGCAGACTTTCGGCGCCGTCCTCGCGCCCGGCGTCGGGCTCTTCTTGGAGCCTGTGGCGGGGGCGACCGTCCATGGCTCGAACCTCCTCGCGGGCGCGGTCGTCCGCCGGCTTTCGGGCCATGCGGAGACGTCGCGGGTTCTCGCCTCGGAGCGGCTGTTCACGCTCCGCGCCCGGCTCTCGGCGGCGCGCGGGCCGGCCGTGCTGGACTGGGCGCTGACGGACGAGCGCGGGGCGGCTGCGGGGGCTGGTTACGCCGTCTCCCGGCTTTCGGGCGCGGGGCGGATCGGGGCGGAGGAGGCGGAGCGGTTCGCCTTCCAGATCGCGGCGCAGCTTCTGGACGAGACGGCGCTCGGCCCCGTGATCGAAGCCGCCGCCGCGCTCGCCCGGATCGAGGGCGCGCCGAGCCCGGCGCCGCGGCCGGAGCCCGAAGCCGAACCCGAAACCTGAAAGCGGCTCATTCGAGGGCGGGGAGCCGGGTGGCGAGCTGCGCGGCGAGGCGGGAGGCGG
>JAUHWJ010000478.1 GCA_030424705.1 Alphaproteobacteria bacterium
TCTTCGGGTCGGCGATCCGCACCATCCCTTCCGGCCCGCCCTTGTAGCTGACGGTGGGGCGGCCGAAGCCGTCCACCGTCGAGAGGAAGAAGAAGTCCCGGCTCGCGATGAAGTCGGCCGCAGGGCCCGCAACCTCCTCCCAGACGATGGCGCCCGCCACGGTATCCGCCAGCTTCGTCGCGCCCTGCGCCTCCTGCAGAGCGCGCTGGGCGCTGGTGTAGAAGGGAGCCGTCATTCCGCCGCCTCCGAGGGGAGCGCCGGTGCCGGAGCGGGCGGGTTCGCGGCGGCAGGGCCTGCCTGGGCATCGAGCACGAGGCGCGCGACGTCGGGCCGGAAATAGTGCCCCGCCGGGTCGGCGAAGACCTTGGCGCCCTCGATCATCGCGAGGTCGATCTCCGCCGTTGCAAAACCGTCCGTGTATTCGTCGATCGGCTCGGTCATGCGGAAGCCGTCCGGCGCATAGACCGCCGCCGCGCCCCCGCCTGCGCTGACCAGCGCCCGGATGTTCGGGTCGCCCAGCGTGATCCGCTCCAGGCTCTCCTCCGAGATGATCGAGTTCGCGGCGAGGACGAAGCAACCGCCCTCGAGCGCATAGCTCGCGCTCTCGTTGAGATTGGCGGCGGCGGAGAGGCAATAGGCGGAACGGACGCCCTTGAACATGCCGAAGGAGGGCCAGCTCGCGACGTGGATCTGCTCGCCAAGCTGGAACATGCCCTGCCGGTTCAGGGGCTGGATGTTCTCCCAGCAGTTCAGCCCGCCGATGCGGCCGAAGGGCGCCTCGACGATCTTGAGGTCGGTCGCCGGCCCCTCGCCCCAGACTGTGCGCTCCATGTGGGTGGGCCGGAGCTTGCGGCGCGTCATCACGACCTCGCCGCGGTCGTCGAGGAGCGCCTGTGAGCAGTATATGCTGCCGCGGTCGCGCTCCGCGAAGCCGAGCATGACCCATGTCCCGGCGCGTTTCGCCGCCTCGCCCACCGCGCGTATTTCCGGCCCGTCGACCGTTATGGCGTTGAGCCTGTGCGCCATCACGATCTCCATTGCCGCCATCGGCGGCTGGAGCCAGATCGTGAACGGGTAGCCCGGCAGCCAGACCTCTCCGAAGGCGAGGAGTTCGATATCTTGGCGCCCTGCATCCTCGATCAGCGCGATGGTCTTCTCCAGCGTCCCCTTCGCATCCATCCAGACGGGCGCGGCCTGCACTGCGGCGACTTTTGTCATCCCTTGTCTCCCTGACGGAACTTCGTTTCGTGACAGAGAGGATAGACGGCGCGCGGCGCCCCCGGTCAGTCCCCGAATGGGGACCTTTCCCGAGGCGCGGCGCAGCCCGCGCGCCACGCGGCGGCCATGGCGGTGCGCGTGGAGACGCCGAAGAGCCGGTGGAGCGCCTTCATGTGCTTTTGAACCCCGGCAAGACCGCCGCCTAGCGCCTCCGCGATCTCGCGGTTTGTGAGGCCGCGCGCTGCCAGCTCCGCCACCTCGTTCTGCCGGCGGGTGAGGCGCGGATGGCGCGGCGGCAGCGTTAGGAGCCGGACGGAGGCGCGCGTGGCCAGGGGGGAGAGCGCGCAGAGCCCTTCCGGGTTCAGCCGCCGCGCATTCGCCTCCGTCATAGCGCCGAGATAGAGGACGCCCGAAAGCCGCTCCTCCCGATAGAGCGGCAGGGTGGCGAAGCCCGTAAGCCCGAAGCGGCCCGAAACGCGCTGGTAGAGCTGGGAGCGGGTCCACCTTTCCCCGAGTGCGACAAGCGTCGAGGAGGGGGCGCCGGTCTCCCGCACGCGGGCGAGCACCGGGTCTATGGGGATGCCCTGCGTCTCGTAGGCGCGGGTGAAGGCTTCCGGCATACCGAGGATGACGCCCTGCATCCGGCCCGCATCGTCAAGAACATAGAGGCCGACGGAATCCATCCCGGCGTCGCGCAGCGCCCCTTCCGCCACGCGCCGAAGCTCCTCCGGTGCCGCGCCCTGCATCGTCGCCATGCGAAAGGCTACGCCGAATCGTACGCCCGGCAAAGCGGATTGCAGGCCTCCGCGCGCCGCGCCTTGCGGGGGGCCGCCCCGGCCCATAGGCTTGGGCCGACGATTCCAGCGCCCCCGGAGCCGATGACAGACGCAGCCGAACCCGAGGTCGAAGAGGCCGGCCCCTATCTCGCGCTCGCGCGCAAGCACCGGCCGCAGAATTTCGACGACCTGATCGGGCAGGAGGCGATGGTGCGCGTGCTCACCAACGCCTTCGCGCATGACCGCATCCATCACGCCTTCATCATGACCGGGGTGCGCGGCGTCGGCAAGACGACGACGGCCCGGATCATCGCGAAGGGGCTCAACTGCGTCGGGCCGGACGGCAAGGGCGGCCCCACGACCTCGCCCTGCGGCCTCTGCGCGCCCTGCCGGCAGATCGCCGAGGGCCGCCATGTCGACGTGCAGGAGATGGACGCGGCGAGCCGCACCGGCGTCGGCGACATCCGGGAGCTGATCGACGGGGTGCGCTACCGCGCCGCTTCCGCCCGCTACAAGGTCTACATCATCGACGAGGTCCACATGCTTTCGGTGAGCGCGTTCAACGCGCTCCTGAAGACGCTGGAGGAGCCGCCGCCGCATGTGAAGTTCATCTTCGCGACCACGGAAATCCGCAAGGTGCCCGTCACCGTGCTCTCCCGCTGCCAGCGGTTCGACCTGCGGCGGATCGAACCCGAGGCAATGATCGCGCATCTGGCGCGCATCGCCGGGCTCGAAGGGGCGAAGGTGACGGAGGGGGCGCTCGCGCTCATCACCCGCGCGGCGGAAGGTTCGGTGCGGGACGCGCTTTCCCTCCTCGACCAGGCGCTGGCTGACGGGCGCGACGCGCCGGTGGAGTCTGAGACGGTGCGCGCCATGCTCGGGCTGGCGGACCGGGGGCGGGTGATCGACCTCTTCGAGGCGATCATGCGGGGGGACGCGGCGGGCGCCCTCGGCGAGCTTTCGCGGCAATACGCCG
>JAUHWJ010000479.1 GCA_030424705.1 Alphaproteobacteria bacterium
TAGGTCTTCGCGGGCTCGACCAGCGTGACCTCGATCTCCCCCTTCGAATCCTTTGCGATGTAGCGCGCAGCGGTGGCGCCGCCCGCGCCGCCGCCGATCACGACGACGCGCGGCTTGCCCTGCGCGCGGAGCATCGGCGCGGCGAGCAGCGCGGAGGCTGCGGCGCCGGCGCCGAGAAATCCGCGGCGGTTGAGGTGAATGGACATGGCTTCCTCCCGGTTCTGGTTCTTGTTCAGTCGATCTTCGCGAAAAAGGCGGCGAGGCCGGCGATCTCCTCATCCGAGAGTCGCGCGGCGACGAGCTGCATGGCCGGGTTGGCGCGGTGCTTCGCCCGGTAGGCGTGGAGCGCCGTGACGAAATCGTCCTCGTTCCAGCCGGTGATCGAGGGGATGCCCTCATCCGCCCCGTCGACCTGATGGCAGGTGACGCATTCGCCGGAGAGATATTCGCCGTAATCCGGGTCGCCCTGGATGGCGAGGATGGCGGCGGCGACCTGCGGGTCGCCTCCGGGATTGGTCGGCGCGCTTTCCGGGATGTCGGAGGGCTTGTCGGAATAGGCGCGGAGGAAGGCGATGATCGCCGCCCGCTCCGCCTCGTCCCGAACGCCGCGGAAGTTCATGCGGGTGCCGGAGACGAGCGTCTTCGGGTTTTCGAGATAGAGGTGCAGCTTCTCGTAATCCCAGACGAGGCCGTCATTCCCCATGCGCACGATGTCTGGCGAGTAGCGGAAATCCTCCAGCGCGCCGGCCTTCCGCCCGAAGACGCCGTTCAGATGGGGCCCCGTCGCATGTTTCGCGCCGGGGCCGATCTTGTGGCAGGAGGCGCATTTCCGGAAGGCCGCCTCGCCCGCCTCGACCTGCGCCCGGTCCGCCGAAGCGGGCGCGGCGAGGGCGAGGAGGAGGGCGAGGCCGAGCCGGGTCATTGCGAGACCGATCTCAGATATTCGATCACCGCCGCCCGCTCCTCCGCCGTCTTGAGGCCGGCGAAGCTCATCTTCGTGCCCTTGGCGAAGTCCTTCGGCTTTTCGAGGAAGGCGTGGAGCGCCGCCTCGTCCCATGTCGCGCCGCTCTGCGCGAGTTCCGCGAAGGCCTTGGAGTATTTGTAGCCCTCCGCCTGGCCGATCGGCGCGCCGACGACCCCGTGGAGAACAGGCCCTGTGCCGTGCTTCGCCCCGGCCTCGACCTTGTGGCAGGCCTTGCACTTCCTGAAGAGCGTCTCGCCCTCCGCCGCGAGCGCCGCATCGAAGGCGGCGGGGGAGGGCTCCGCTGCCGCCACGACGACCGGCTCCGCCTCCGTCTTCTCCACGGGTTCCGCGGCGGGGGCGGGCGGCGCGCCGTCCCCTTCGAGGCTGACGCCGACGGGGGCCGAGCCGTCCTCCGGCGTCACGTCGAGCACGGCGGCGCGGGCGGTGATCCGCACGTCCGTCTTGCAATCCGTCATGCAGATCTCGCGCGGACCGGCGAAAGCCTCTTCGGCGCGGTCGTCCGGGAAGAATCCGGCGGCGTTCGGCATCTCGACTTCGAGGAAATTCTCCTTTGAGAGGGTGAATTCGTCATCCACGATGTCGTTGAGATAGAGGATATAGGCGACAAGCGCATAGGTCTCGTCCGGGCTCAGCGACTGCGCCTCGCCGAAGGGCATGGCGCGGTGGACATAGTCGTAGACGGTGGAGAGATAGGGCCAGTAGGAGCCCACGGTCTTCACCGGGTGCTCCGCCTTCAGCGTGTCGACCCCGCCGGCGAGGACCGGCCAGCGGCCCGCACCCTCCCCGAAATCGCCGTGACAGACGGCGCATTTCTCGGTGAAGAGCTCCTCCCCCGTCGCCACGTCGCCGGAGCCTTCGGGCAGGCCCATGCCGTCGGGCCTGATGTCGATGTCCCAGGCCGCGATCTCCTCCGGCAGGGCAGGGCGACCAAGGCCGAGCGTCTCCGCGGCGGCGCCGCCGGCGCAGGCAAGCAGGGCGGCGATGGCCAAAGCCTCAGGAAATCTCGACATTTTCCGCCTCCCCGGACTCGTTTACGGCCCAGGTCTGGATGCCGTTGTTGTGGTAGATGGAGTTTTCGCCCCGCGCCTTGCGGAGCTCGTCCTTCGTCGGCTGCACATAGCCGGTTGAATCGTGCGCGCGGGACTGGAGGAGGAGCGGCCGCCCGTCCCAGACGAAATCGTGGTAGAAACGGTGCATGGACTTGTCGAGGCTCGGCCCGTCCATCCGCGCCTCCACCCAGTTCGCGCCGCCGTCGAGGGTCACGTCCACCCGCGGGATCGTGCCGCGGCCAGACCAGGCGACGCCGGTCAGCACCATCGGCCCCGGCCCGTGCGCGATCGGCGCCTGCGGGGAGGGGTTGGTGATGACGGATTTCGCCGTCTCCTCCCGGTGATGCCAGGGCTCGTCCCCCACCTCGATACGGCGGAGCCACTTGACCCACATGTTGCCTTCCCAGCCCGGCACGACGAGCCGGACGGGGTAGCCCTGTTCGGGGCGGAGCGCCTCCCCGTTCATCTTGAAGGCGACGAGGCAATCCTCCATCGCCTTCTCCATCGGGATCGAGCGCGTCATGGCGGAGGCGTCGGCCCCTTCGGGGAGGATCCACTTGCCCGTGGTCTTCACGCCCGCCTCCTTCAGGAGATCGGAGAGGCGGACGCCAGTATACATGACGTTGTGGATCATGCCGTGCGTGAACTGGCAGCCGTTGAGCTGCGCGCCGCGCCATTCCATGCCGCTGTTGGCGGCGCATTCGAGGAAGTGGACGCGATTGACGCGCGGGAAGCGCATCAGGTCCGAAAGGGTGAAGACGAGCGGGCGGTCCACCAGCCCGTTGATCATCAGGCGGTATTCCGCCGGGTCGACCTCCGCAATGCCGGCATGGTGCCGCTCGAAGCAGAGGCCGTTCGGCGTGATGATCCCGTCCAGCTCATGGAGCGGGGTGAAATTGACGGAGCTGACCGCATCGGCGGTG
>JAUHWJ010000480.1 GCA_030424705.1 Alphaproteobacteria bacterium
AGCCGGCGCCGTGGATCAATGCGCGGGGGAACGTGCGGTTGACATCGGCAAGCCGCTCGGCGACGCCTGAAGCCGCGCGTTCGTGAAGAAAGCCGGCGGCGCCGTCCTCCATCAAGGTTTTCTTAACCCTTCCGGCGCGCAGGATGCGGGCGCGATGATCGAAAAGCTCCATGACCCTGCCTCCGGAGACGACGCTGTCGGGTATACGCCCCCCGCGCGCCGGCGCAACCCTGGCGGGTGGTTCGCCCGCGCGGCCGAGACGATCGCACGGCTCGTCTACCCCCCCGCCTGCCCCGCTTGCCGCGCGGAGATCGCGGAGCCGGGCGGGCTTTGCCCGGCATGTTGGCGGGACACGATCTTCATCAACCCGCCCGCATGCAGCCGATGCGGCGCGCCCATGGCCTTCGGGCCGGCCGAAGGGCTGGTCTGCGACGCCTGCGAGCATGCGCCGCCCGCATGGGGGCGCGGCGTAGGCGCAGTCGTCTATGACGGGGCGGCGCGGAGGCTTGTCCTCGGTCTCAAGCACGGCGACCGGCTCGACGTCGCGCCGCTGGCAGCGCGCTGGATGCTCGCGGCGCAGGGCGGTGCGGGCGCGTCGCTGGTGCGGGCGGCTGACGTCATCGCGCCTGCGCCGCTGCACTGGAAGCGGATGCTGAAGCGAAAATACAATCAATCCGGGGAAATCGCCCGAGAGCTTGCCAGCATATCGGGCAAAGACGCCGCTCTCGCGCTCGACCTTCTCGAGAGGACCCGTTCAACGCCTAGTCAAGAAGGGCGGAACCGGCGGGAGCGGCGGGAAAATGTCGCCGGAGCCTTCGCCGTCTCCCGTCGGTGGCGCGGCCGGTTGGCCGGGCGCCGCGTGCTGCTGATCGACGACGTGCTCACGACCGGGGCAACGCTCTCCGGCTGCGCGGAAGCCTGCCGCGCAGCGGGCGCCGCGGATGTGAACGTTCTCACCTTCGCCCGGGTTGCCCGTGAAGAACGGCCCGCCTAAATCGTAGATACAACGATCCGGAGACGATGATGGCCGAAGTCGAGATCTATACGACGCCGATCTGCGGATATTGTCGCATGGCCAAGCGGCTTCTGGAGAGCAAGGGCGTCTCATATCGCGAATTTGACGTAATGGCCGAACCTTCGCTTCGCGCGGAGATGACGCGGCGTTCCAATGGCGGGCGCACCGTGCCTCAGATCTTCGTCTCCGGACGCCATGTCGGCGGGTGCGATGATCTCTACGCGCTGGAGCGCTCCGGCAAGCTCGACCCTCTCCTCGCGGCTTGAAGCGGGCAAGCCTTCGCGGCAGGCTCCGGCCATGATCCTCCGCACGGCGCTCCTGCAGCTTTCCTCCTCAGACGATCCGGCGGCCAATCTGCCGGAGACGGAAGCGCTGGTCCGTGAGGCGGCCGCGGCGGGGGCCATGTTGGTGGCGACGCCGGAGGTGACCAACATCGTCTCCATGAACCGGGCGCGCCAGCGCGCCATGCTTAGGAGCGAGGCGGAGGACGTCACGCTCGCCCGGCTACGCATAGTCGCCGCCGAACTCGAAATCTGGCTCCTCGTCGGCTCGCTCGCACTCTCCGGAGAGACCTCGGACGACCGCTTCGTCAACCGCTCCTTTCTGGTGTCGCCGAAGGGAGCCGTCGCCGCCCGATATGACAAGATTCACATGTTCGACGCCGCGCCCTCCACGGGAGAGACCTACCGCGAAAGTTCAGGCTACCGGCCCGGCGCGGAGGCCGTGCTGGCGCTGACGCCTTGGGGCGGGCTCGGGATGACGATCTGCTACGACATGCGCTTCCCCGAACTCTACCTCCGTCTGGCGCGGGCGGGGGCCAAGATCCTGACCGTCCCGTCCGCCTTCACCAGGCCGACCGGCGCCGCGCACTGGGAGCCGCTGCTTCGCGCGCGGGCGATCGAGACCGGTTGCTTCGTCCTCGCGCCGGCGCAGACAGGGCGGCACCGCGCGTCGGAAGGGCCGGAACGGGAGACTTGGGGGCGCTCCCTGGTCGTCGGCCCTTGGGGCGACGTGATTGCCGATGGCGGGGAAGCGACGGGAGTAGTCCTGGCCAATCTCGATCTTTCGGCGGTCGAAGCGGCGCGCCGGCGCGTCCCCTCCCTCTCCGGCGCGCGCGTCTTCTCGGGGCCTTGACGCTGCAAGGCCGCTTCGTTCACTCTTGAACGAAAATGGAGGGGCCATGCGAGCATCGGACGATCCGATCGCCTTCACCGTTCTGACGGAGATCAGAGCCATAGAGCAGCTGGCCGAACAGCGCCTCCGCCGGGCCCTGCCGGAAGGTCTGGAGCTCTCACAGTTCGCGGTGCTGAACCATTTCTCGCATCTCGGCGGCGAGAAGAGCCCGGCGCAACTGGCGCGGGCCTTCCAGCTTACCAAGGGCGCGATGACGAACACGATCGCGCGGCTGGAAGGCGCGGGATATGTCCATGTCCGCGGCGATGCGAAGGATCGGCGGCGCAAGCTGGTTTCACTGACGGAAAAGGGGCGCGCGACGCGAGACGCTGCCATCGCCGCGATCGCGCCGGTCTTTGCGGAGATCGTCGCCGGCGTCGGGCGGGAGCGGCTTCGCGCGGCGCTTCCGGGGCTGCGCGATCTTCGCCTGTTTCTCGCCGGGGCCGGCGAGACTGCCGGGCGATCATAGTCCGTCGGGCTGGGGCTCATTGACGCGCTGCACGAAAAATTGTGCGCCGCCGTTCGAGGAGCTGACTCCGCGTGTTCCGCCCGACCCAGTAGACTCAAGGGATTCTCCAAGGGAATCAGCCTCTTCGGGAACACGCCGCGCGGCGCCCCGCTACCTCGCGAAAAAGTTTCATCTTGCAAGACTTGTGATGACGAAGCCGAATTGACCTTTAAATTTCTGTCACTTCGCGCCATGTTCCGCTTTCTGAGACTAAAGGGCGAGACGCGCCGACAGAGCGCTAAAGAAGCCTGACGAACG
>JAUHWJ010000481.1 GCA_030424705.1 Alphaproteobacteria bacterium
GCCGCGCGCGGAAGGCGTCGCCTCAGGCGGTCGCGAGGCGGGCGTTCTGCGGGAACATCGCCTTCTTCGCCTCGTCGTCCATCTCCGTCTTGAAGGCGAATTTGGCTTTCAGCGCCTCGGCCCGCGCGGCGGCGGGCCGGGCGTTGATCGCGTCGAGATGGCGCTTCACGTTCGGGAACATCTCCCAGGCCTTTTCCCCTAGGATGAAGGGCACGGCCCGCGCCCAGCCCCAGACGGACATGTCGGCGATGGTGTATTCGCCGCCGACCATCCATTCCTGCGCGCCGAGCCGGTCATTGAGAATGCCCCAGTGCCTCTCCGCCTCGAACGTATAGCGGTTGACGGCGTAGGCCTTCGGCTCCGGCGCGACATGGCGGAAATGCACGCACTGGCCGGAATAGGGCCCGATCCCGGTCGCGACGAACATCAGCCAGGAGAGGAGCTGCGCCCGGTTCTCGTCCCCCGCCGGAGGCAGGAATTTCCCCGTCTTCTCGGCGAGATAGATCAGTATGGCCTTGCTGTCGAACAGCGTCGCGGCGCCGTCGGTCAACGCCGGGGTCTTGGCGTTCGGGTTGATCTTCAGGAAGTCGGGCGCGTGCTGCTCCCCCTTCCTCGTGTCGACGGGGACGGCCTCATAGTCGAGCCCGGCCTCTTCGAGGAAGAGCGCGACCTTGGCGGGGTTCGGCGAGGGGTGATAGTAGAATTTGATCATGTCTGGGTCTCCGGTTGGGGGATTTCAGAAGCGTTCGGCGTGGGGCCTGACCTCGAGCTCGAAGGTCCAGGCGCTTGGATGCTGGCCGATGAGATGCAAGTAGGTTTCGGCGATGGCGTCCGGATCGAGGAGACTCAGGGCGGCATCCGCAGGCGCGGGGCGCGCGTCGCTGCGGATGCCGCCGTCGATGACGATGTGGGCGACGTGGATGCCCTTCGGCCCGAGCTCCCGCGCCATGCTCTGCGCAAGGCCTCGGAGCGCGAACTTGCCCATCGCGAAGGGGGCGGAGAGCGGATAGCCCTTCAGGCTGGCGGAGGCGCCGGTGAAGAGGATCGTCCCCCGTCCCTTCGGCTCCATCGCCCGCGCCGCCTCCCGCCCGACGAGGAAGCCGCCATAGGCGCTGATGGTCAGGGCGCGCAGAACCTCTTCGGGGACAAGCTCCGCCACCGGCCCGCGGCTCCGCGCGGAGGGGTTGAAGACGACGATGTCCGGCGCGCCGAGATCGGCGGCGACCGCTTCGAACAGCGCGGCGACCGAGCCGGCCTCCGCCACATCGCAGGCATAGGCGCGCACGCCCGTCTCCGCGACGAGCCCGGCGAGCTTCTCCACGTTCCGCGCCGCCAGCGCGACCTTCCGGCCCGAAGCCGCGAGTTTCCGCGCCAGCGAGGCGCTGAGCCCCGGCCCCGCGCCCACGATCAGCGCCGTCTCCGCCTCCGCCATAGCCTCCTCCTCTGCTTGAGTCGGGGCGGAAGATGCGCTAATCTGTAACGAACGGTCAAGAATGAAAACGGAGACGTGAAGGGAGAGGCATGGTTGGCGTGATCCGCTTCGACCGGGACGCGGCGCTGGACGCCGCGATGAGGCTCTTCTGGGCGAAAGGGTTCGATGCGACCTCGGTCCAGATGCTGGAGGAGGCGACGGGCCTCGGCCGCGGCTCGCTCTACAACGCCTTCGGTGACAAGGAGGCGCTCTTCCTCGCCGCGCTCCGTCGCTATGCGAAGAAAGCCGCCGCGCCGGTTTCCGCGACGCTAGAGGGCGCCTCGATCGAGGATGGCCTCCGACGCCTTCTTACGGGGATGATCGCGCGGATGGACGAGCCGGGGCGGCCGAAGGGCTGCCTCCTCGTCAATTCGTGCGCCGCAGCCTCCGGCTCTCCCGAAGGCGCGCGCTTCGCCGCGGCGGCGCTGGGCGGGATGGAAGCGGGATTCGCCTCGGCCTTCGAAACGGCAAAGGCAAAGGGGGCCCTGCCCGGAGACGCCGATACCCGCGCCCTCGCGCGGTTCTTCTCCGCCGTGGCGCAAAGCCTCGGGCTCCTCCACCGCGCCGGCGCGGAGAGGGCGGCGCTGGAGGATGTGGCGCGAACGGCGCTCGGCGCCCTGCCGCCTCGCGCGCCCGGCGCAAGGCTTCCGCAAAGCTGAACCTGTTTCCGACAGATGGAAGCCTTGAGGCTGCTGCGCTCTCGACGTTGACTGAAGATCCGCTTTGATGGCCACTTTGATGCGTCGGGTGGACGCTGAAGCCGCTACGGAATCTGGTGGCGCAGCAAGCCAGCCGGAAAAAGGGGGATGGAAGAATGCCGAACCCTATTCCGGGCGATGACGCCCAAAGGTCGCCGGACCTTGATCTCGAAGCCGTCAGGCGCGCCCAAACGATAGTATCGATCCAGCGTAAACGCCTGCCGACGGAGGCGCTTCACGTACTCGCGCGCGAGGTATTGCAGCGCGTCGCGCACCGTGCGGCGAGCGCGGCGCGGCCGGACCGGGCCCCCTCGGCCGACGAGCTTGAGGCGTTCTGTGACGACCTGACGAAGCTCGACGATGACGGGGCCGCAGCAAGGACGATCGGCCGCGCGCGGCGGGAGGGCGCGACGCTGGACTGCGTCTATCTCGGCTGGCTCGCCCCCGCCTCCAGGCGGATCGGCGAGCGATGGGAAGCGGACGCCACCAGCATCGTCTCGACCAATGTCGCCGCCGGCCGGATCTATGCGATCCTCAGCGGCCTCAGGCGGGCGTTTGCGCCGCCGGAAGCGAACGGCAGGCGCCACGCGCTTTTCGCCTCGACGCCGGGGGAAGCCCATACGATCGGCGTCACGATGGCGGCGGACATGTTCCGACAGCGCGGATGGTCGATCGACCTCGCGCTCGGGCGGACACATGACGAACTGGTCGAGCTGCTGCGGGGCTCGGACCACGCCATCATCGGCCTCTCGGCGAGCCGAGCAGACATGACGGCGCA
>JAUHWJ010000482.1 GCA_030424705.1 Alphaproteobacteria bacterium
GGGGGCGGGCGCGCTGACGACGCCCGATCTCCGCGCGCTGCGCTTCACGGCCTGGCAGGCCTTCCTCTCCGCCGCGCTTTCGGTTCTCATCGCCATCCCGCTTGCGCGGGCGCTGGCGCGGCGGCGCTTTCCGGGGCGGGGGATGCTCGTGAGCATTCTGGGCGCGCCGTTCCTCCTCCCCGTTATCGTCGCCATTCTCGGCGTCATCGCGATCTGGGGGCGGTCGGGATGGGTGAATGACGGGCTTGGGGCGCTGGGGGCGCCGCGGATCGACGTTTATGGGCTGCCGGGCGTGCTGCTCGCGCATGTCTTCTTCAACCTGCCGCTGGCGACGCGGCTGATCCTGCAAGGCTATGCCGAGATTCCGGCGGAGCGCTGGCGTCTCGCCGCGCAGCTCGGGATCGAGGGGCGCGCGCTTTTCCGCCTGCTCGAAGCGCCGATGCTGCGCGCCGTGGCGCCCGGCGCCTTCGCGCTCGTCTTTCTCATCTGCGCCACCAGCTTCGCCGTCGCCCTCGCGCTCGGCGGCGGGCCGCGGGCGACGACGCTGGAGCTGGCGATCTACCAGGCGATGCGGTTCGATTTCGACCTCGGGCGCGCGGCGCTGCTGGCGGCGCTGCAATTCGCGCTCTGCCTCGGCCTCGCGCTCCTCGCCGCGGGGCTTTCCGCGCCTGCAGCCTTCGGGCCGGGCTTCGGCGCGGCGCCGGAGCGGTGGGACGGGCGGGGAGGCCTCGCCCGCGCGGCGGATGCGGCGCTGATCGCGCTCGGCGCGCTCTTCCTCCTTTCGCCGCTCCTCGCCGCGCTCCTTCACGGGGTCCCCGGGCTCGGGGCGATGGGCGCGGGCGTGTGGCCGGCGGCGGGGCGTTCGCTGATCGTCGCGCTCGCGGCGGCGGCGCTTTCGCTGGCGCTCGCGGGGGCGCTGGCCGGGCTCATCGTCGCGCTGGAGGCGCGGTGGGCGCCGGCGGGGCGTCTGACGGAGGCGCTGGGGCTCCTGACGCTCGCCGTCTCTCCCTTCGTCGCCGGGGTCGCGCTCTTTCTCGCGCTCCGGCCCTTCACATCGCCCGTTTCCGCGGCTCTCCCGCTCATTGCGCTCGTCAACGCGCTGATGGCGCTGCCTTACGCGCTGCGGCTCCTGTTGCCGCCCTTGCGGGAGGCGGCGCGGGATTACGGGCCGCTCGCCGCCTCGCTCGGCATGGGGGCCGGGGCGCGGCTCCGGCTCGTCTGGCTGCCGCGGCTCCGGCGGCCGCTCGGCTTCGCAGGCGGAGTGGCGGCGGCGCTGGCGATGGGGGATCTCGGCGTCGTCGCGCTCTTCTCCGCGCCGGGGGCGCCGACCTTGCCGCTCTATGTCTACGGGCTCGTTTCGGCGCACCGGCTGGAGGCGGCGGGGGGCGCGGCGCTCCTCCTCGCCGGGATCAGCTTCGCGCTCTTCGCGGCGTTCGACGCATGGGGGCGCGCCCGTGATCCGGCTTGAGGGGGCGGAGGCGCGGCGGGGCGCGTTCCGGCTCCGCGCCGATTTCGCGCTTGCGCGCGGCGCGCATCTCTCGCTCATCGGCCCTTCGGGCGGGGGCAAGAGCACGCTCCTGAACCTCATCGCCGGCTTCGTCTCCCTCTCCGCCGGGCGGCTCCTCCTCGACGGGCGGGAGATGGGGCGGGCGGCGCCGGCGGAGCGGCCGGTCACGATGCTCTTTCAGGAGCACAACCTTTTCCCCCATCTCGACGCCGCGGCGAATGTCGGGCTGGGCGTCCATCCCGGCCTCCGCCTTTCCGCGGCGGACCGGGAGCGCGTCGCCTCCGCTCTCTCGGAGGTCGGGCTCGAAGGGCTCGGCCCGCGGATGCCTGCGGAGCTTTCGGGCGGGCAACGGCAGCGTGTCGCCCTAGCGCGCGCGCTTCTGCGGGACAGGCCGATCCTGCTGCTGGACGAGCCCTTCGCCGCGCTCGGCCCGGCGATGCGGGCGGAGATGCTGGGGCTTGTCGCCGCGCTTCGAGAGGGGCGGGGCATGACGGTCGTCATGTCCACGCACGACCCGGACGAGGCGCGGCGCGCGGGGGGGCTCGCCGCCTTCGTGGCGGAGGGCGGGGTTTCCGCCCCCGCGCCGGTCTCCGCCCTGCTGGACGCGCCGCCGCCCGCGCTCGCCGCCTATCTCGGCGCTCAGGAGATCGCGCGGAGCGCCGCCATCAGGCCGGCGACGTAGCCGCGGGTCTTCTCGTCAACGAGCCTGCCATCCTTGAACAGGCCCTCCCGCCCGTTGTCGCCGACATGGACCTGCGGCGCGGCGAGCACGCGGCAGTCGAACGGCGTGAGGCAATGGCGGAGCGAGAACTGCGAGAGCTGCCCGCCCGCCGCGCCCGCGGTGGCCGACATGATGGCGACGGGCTTGCCCTTCAGCGGGCCGGGGCTGAAGCGGCTCTGCCAGTCCAGCGCGTTCTTCAGCACGCCGGAGAGGTTCTTGTTGTATTCGGGGGTCGAGATCACGACCCCGTCCGCCGCGCGGATCGCTTCGACGAAGGCGAGGACCTTGGGCGGATAGCCCTCGTCCTCGACATCGCCGTTGTAGAGCGGCAGGTCGATATCGGCGAGGGTGAAGGCGACGTCATCCCCCGCCAGCTCCCCTGCGGCGCGGACGAGCGCGGTGTTGGTGGAGGCGCGCCGCAGCGCGCCAGAAATGCCGAGCAGGCGATAGGTCATGGCGAGGTCCTTCGGGTTGGCCCGCGCGATCTGGTCGCTGTCGCGCCGCGGCGCTCGCAAGATCGCGTGAGGTTCAGAAATGAATCGCGCCGTCGCCGGCCGCCAGCGCCGCCTCGCGCACCGCCTCGGAATAGGTCGGGTGCGCGTGGCAGGTGCGGGCGATGTCCGCCGCGGTCGCGCCCATCTCCATGCCGACGCAGATCTCGTGAATGAGGTCCCCCGCCGCCGGGCCGATGATATGGGCGCCGAGGAGCTGGCC
>JAUHWJ010000483.1 GCA_030424705.1 Alphaproteobacteria bacterium
GCGCGAGCGACTCCCAGATTTCCGGCGCGCGGTCTCCATAGGCCGCCTTCACCCAGAGGAGTAGGCCGAGGCCGGGGGAGGAGGAGCGCGGATCCTGGATCACGATCGTCACGTCCTCCGGCGCCGCGATCAGCGCCTCGAAGCTCGACGGCGCCTCCGCGAGGCGGGTCTTGTCGTAGACGAAGGCGAACCAGCCCCAGTCATAGGGGAGAAACAGAGGGTCCGCCCAGCCGCCCGGCGCGTCCGTCTCCGGCGTCAGCCCGTGCGGCGCGAAGAGCCCGGTCTCCGCCGCAGCGGCGACGAGGTTGGAATCGAGCCCGAGCACGATGTCCGCCTCCGTCCCCGCGCCTTCGAGCTGCACGCGGCCGAGAAGCGCCGCGCCGTCCCCCGCCGCGACGAATTCGAGGTCGCAGCCGCAGACAGCCTCGAAATTCGCCTCGATCTTCGGGGCGGGGCCCCATTCCGTGACGAAGCTGTCATAGGTGTAGACGACGAGCTTTTCTTGTGCGGCCGCGCCGCCCGCGAGGGCGAAAGCGAAAGCCGCAGCGGCGAGATTCATGGTCTTCAAGGAATCCTCCATTCGCTGCGGCGCAAGGAGGTTCGGGACGGGATGATCGCCACGCCTTCCCTACGCCGGCATGATCCGGTTCAGGTTCATCGGGTTCGCTTGCGCATCTCAGCGGCCTTCGCCGCACCCCGAGGCGAGACCAAGGCTAGGGCAGGCGGAAGGGTGCGTCAATCCGGGCCATCCGGCGCCCTTGCGGCCGGCGGGCCGCGGGCGGAGCATCGCCGAAAAAGGAGGAAACGCGATGATCCCGGAAAAATCCCCCCGCACCGAGGCGCTGGAGGCCCGCCTGCTCGACTTCATGGAGGCCCATGTCTACCCGAACGAGGCCCGC
Organism: Alphaproteobacteria bacterium; assembly: GCA_030424705.1. Taxonomy (GTDB): domain Bacteria; phylum Pseudomonadota; class Alphaproteobacteria; order Rhodobacterales; family Rhodobacteraceae; genus Pikeienuella. Next base: position 900 of record JAUHWJ010000483.1, read on the forward strand.
CACGCCCGCGAGGCGGAGGAGCTTGGGCCCTGGGCCGTCCTCCCCGTCGTCGAGGCGCTGAAGCCGCTGGCGCGGGAGGCGGGGCTCTGGAACCTCTTCCTGCCGGAATCGGAGCATGGGCCGGGCCTGACCAATCTCGAATACGCCCCGCTCTGCGAGATCATGGGCCGTTCCCCGCTCGCCCCGGAACTCTTCAACTGCTCGGCGCCCGACACCGGCAACATGGAGGTGCTCGCCCGCTACGGCACGCCGGAACAGCAGGAGCGCTGGCTGAAGCCGCTTCTCGCAGGCGAAATCCGCTCCGCCTTCGCGATGACGGAGCCGGACGTCGCCTCGTCCGACGCCCGCAACATCGAGAGCGCGATCGTGCGGGACGGGGACGACTACGTCATCAACGGCCGGAAATGGTACACCACCGGGGCGACCGACCCGCGCTGCGAGATCATGATCTTCATGGGGAAGACGGACCCCTCCGCCCCGACCTACAGCCAGCAATCCATGATCCTCGTCCCGAAGGCGACGCCGGGCGTGACGGTGACCCGCGCGCTTCCGATCTTCGGCTTCTACGGCGTGCCGGACCGGGCGGCGGAGGTCGTGTTCGAGAATGTCCGCGTACCCGCCTCCAACATGCTGCTGGGGGAGGGGCGCGGCTTCGAGATCGCGCAGGGCCGGCTCGGGCCGGGGCGCATCCATCATTGCATGCGGCTCATCGGCCTCGCGGAGCGCGCGCTGGCGAAGATGTGCCTCCGCACCACCCAGCGCGTCGCCTTCGGCAAGCCCGTCTCGGAACAGTCCGTGACGCGGGAGCGGGTGGCGGAGGCGCGGATCATGATCGAGCAATGCCGCCTCCTCACCCTCCGCGCCGCGCACATGATGGACACGGTCGGCAACAAGGCGGCGAAGGCGGAGATCGCGATGATCAAGGTCGCGGTGCCGAACATGGCCTGCCAGGTGACGGACTGGGCGATCCAGGCCTTCGGCGGCGGCGGCACCAGCAACGATTTCGGCATGGCGAACGCCTACGCCACCGCCCGCCTCCTCCGCCTCGCGGACGGGCCGGACGAGGTGCATCGGGACCAGCTCGCCCGGCTCGAATACCGCCGGCAGGCGGAAGCGAACCGGCAGGGCGGCGTCTCAGGCTGGGTCCCGGCGGACTGGGGCCGCGCGGCGCCGGCCTGAGCCGCGTCGTTGACAGCGGCGGGGCCGCGGCTAGCATGTTAGCATGCCAAGTGTGCGGGAGAGGGAGCCGGAGGCCGGCGCGGCTGCGCCCGCGATCCGGCCGCTTTCCGCCTTCGCCGGCTCGCTCGGCCAGCGCGTCCACGCCACCTTGCGGGAGGCGATCCTGACCCTCGCGCTCGCGCCAGGGGAGACGCTGCGCAAGGCGGAGCTTTGCGCAGCGCTCGGCGTCTCCCGCAGCCCGGTCTCGGAGGCCATCGCGAAGCTGGCGGGGGAGGGGCTCGTCGTCGTCGCTCCGCAGGCCGGCACCTATGTCGCCCGCTTTTCCCTCGCCGACATCCGGGAGGGCGCATTCCTGCGCGAGGCGCTGGAGGTCGCCGCCATCCGCCGCGTCGCCGCCGCCGCGACGGAGGCGCAGCTGACGGAGCTGCGCCGCGTGCTGCGGCTTCAGGAGCTTCTGGTGGCGGACGGGGACCTTGCGGGATTCTTCGCCGAGGATGCGGCGATGCACGAGCTGATCCTCTCCTTCACCGGCTTCCGCCGGCTCGTCCCCCTCACCCGCTCCGCCTGGGTGAACGTGGACCGGGCGCGGCGGATGATGCTGCCGGCGCCGGGGCGCGCGGAGGCGACCATCGACGAACACCGCGCCATCCTCGCCGCGCTCGAGGCGCGGGACCCGGAGGCGGCGGAGGCGGCGACGCGCGCGCATCTCGGCCAGCTCCTCGCGCAGCTCGAACGCCTCGCCGAAACTGATCCGGGCCTCTTCGCGCCCGAATGACCCGGAGCCCGACATGACCGCAAAGCCGGAGCCGAAGCCGCTTTACGCCGCCCGGCTCAACGCCTTCCGCATCGGCCTGCAG